>CAIOHY010000253.1 GCA_903858205.1 uncultured Cellvibrio sp. | reverse complement strand
GCAAGCGGTTTATATGGCGGCCACGATTGAAGGTCTGGTAACGGCGATTCCACGCGACCATCGCCCCAGTTTTGGCAAGGCCTATCTGTGCGGCCTCTTACACAACTTTGGCTATCTAATATTGGCGGAGGTATTTCCCCCGTATTTCCATAGCTACTGTGAGTTGGCTGATACCAATCCCCATGTGGATCATCAGGCCGTGGAACGGCATTTACTGGGGGTAACGCGCGAACAATTGGGTTCAGCGTTGATGTCGTTGTGGTCGATGCCAGAGGAGGTTGTTGTTGGCTTGCGCCACCAGAATAACCCGCATTACCAAGGCGAAAACGCTGCCTACGCCAAATTGATTTTTGTCGCCCAGCGCCTGCTACAACAGCACAATATTGGCCGTGGCCCCAAACTGGAAATTCCAGCTCAGGTGTTTGAAGATCTGCATCTGGACCCCGAAAAGGCCTATACCACGGTGGCCAATATTATTGAGTCGGGTGAGGATCTCAAACACATCGCCCACGAGTTGTCGCCACAACACTAGCACCTGGACTCTTGGCAACCAAAACCCCTTGCGAGGGGTTTTTTGTTTATGGTCTAAGTGATTTTGAATCAGTATGCTGCTGGCCACATCTACCACATGAATGAGTAATGATTTATGACCGCCGATTTTCCCGCCCATCAAGCCGCCGCTATTTTGGTCGAGCGCCGAATTAACGGAAGCCAGGCAGATCGTTTGCCTGAGTTATGCCGCCCACAAACCCTTGAACAGGCACTCGCGGTTCAAGCGGCGGTCACTGAACGCTGGTGTGAGCTGATGGATGACAGTGTTGGTGGTTGGAAGTGCTTGTCGCCGTCAGAGGGTAAACTGGTCATTGGCCCGATTTACACCCGTACGATAGATTCAGTCCCGCCCGTCAGCCTCTGGCCTAAAACCACTGCGGAGGGGAGATGTACCCGCATCGAACCTGAACTCGCGTTCTTTTTTGGGCAGGATTTACCTGCGCGTGCCGAGCCCTATACGCCCGCCGAAGTCGATGCCGCTATCGCCCGTACCCATATGGCATTGGAGTTGATCAATAGCCGCTATTCCGATCCGGCCAGCTGTGAATTCCCTGAAATGCTTGCGGATGGCTTGGTCAATCAGGGCCTGTTTATTGGCCCGCAAGTGGATTCTGCTACCGCCCGTGGTGCGAGCAGTTTTACGGTGACTATGACCTGCGCCAATGGTCAAGTGATCGAGCGGCAGGGGCAGCATCCCAATACCCATCCGCGCGCGCCGCTCTACTGGCTGGCCGAATTCCTACGCAGCCGTGGCGAGGGCATAGTTGCCGGGCAGGCGGTGATTACCGGATCCTATGCTGGAGTGATTGAAGTCCCCCTCGATACCGATATCCAAATCGACTATGCCGGCTTGGGTCGTATGCAGGTAAGTTTTACTGCCAAACAGACCGCTTAAGGAGCAGTAACCAATGAGTTACGATGAATCACAACCCTTTTATTCCTGTGACATTCCCGTTCGCTGGGGCGATATGGATGCCTACGGCCACGTCAATAACACCCTCTACTTTCGCTATTTTGAGGAGGCGCGGTTTAAGTGGATGCTCGATAAGGGGCTGCCCTTGAAGAGCGATACTCATCCGGTCGTTGTCACTATTGGCTGTACCTTCTTGCGCCCTATTTTTCACCCCGAAACCCTGCGTATCGATGTGTTTATCAGCGAGCCGGGGCGCTCCAGTTTTATGGTCAAGTACAAGGTGTACACCGCCTCCCAACCCGATGCTGCAGCGGCAGAAGGCTACTCTAAAGTCGTTTGGGTCAGCAGTGTTGATGGTAAATCGGTACCTTTGCCCGACCCGGTACGCGCCTGGTTCGCGGCTTAGGCCTGGCGGTGACTGGGTCGAGAGCGCGGTCTGATATTAAAAGCGCCAGAAACCATGGCACTCTTCCATGAAGCTATTGGCTAAGCGCTCTGCATTTCCTGCCAATGAATTTTGTCACTGTGATGCAGCAGGCGCATGCAGCCCTGATGATCTTCTACCAGTGCGGTACAGTTTTCGATCCAGTCGCCGCAGTTCGCGTAGCGCAAACCTTCTTCTTCACGCAAGGCCGGGTAGTGAATATGCCCGCAGACAACGCCGTCATAACCGCGTCGTTTGGCCTCGGCAATGGCTTCCCGTTCGTAGGTTGCGATCGCCGCTTTAGCGCCTTTGATATTGCTTTTGATCAATCCCGCGAGCGAAAAGTAGGGTCGCCCGAGTAGTTTACGGAGGCGGTCTGACCAGCGGTTGATGAACAACAACAGTTCGTAACCGTGATCGCCAACCACCCGTTTTAGCCAGCTATGGTTGATATAAGCATCCATCGCATCGCCGTGCATGATCAGCAGGCGTTTTCCATCGGCCGTTACATATTCGTGTTCCTGCGCTATCTCAATCGGGCCAAACAGTTGGCCGCTAAAGTGACGGATAGGGTCGTCGTGGTTGCCGGGTACATAGACGACGCGCACGCCTTTAGCGGCCAGTTCGTAGAATTTCAGCATCACTTGATAGTGTTTCTGGGGCCAGCAGAACCGGCGCTTGAGCGACCACAAATCCACAATATCGCCCACCAAGTAGAGTGTGTCGCAATGGATATGGTTGAGGAAGTCGAGCAGGTAGTCGGCCTTACAATCGCGAAAGCCGAGGTGGATATCCGAGATCCACACAGTGCGCGCATTAATCAGGTAACTGGCGGGTTTGGGGTTATCTACGTGGTCGCTGCTCGCAGCAACAGGCAAGGGCGCGACAAAGGCATTGGCGGAAGAAGTCATAGTGCATTTCCGTAGCTGTTTCGCCCAATTTTGGCGCGATCATGTGACGAAAACACAACATTTTGATGAACTTTGGGTGACAGCTAGCTGCCGCTTTGGGCTACTCGCTGGCTGCTGGGTTGCTCATGTACTAACCAGTTCAATACCGCTTTACGGCTTTCCAGCATTTCATAATAGGTGTGCAGCACTACGGGATTAGGGTTGGTTTGTTGCTGCAAATGTGCGATCCGTGCGAGCAAAAAATTGATATCGCTTTGTACCTTTTCGGCAACATCTGCGCTGTTAAAGGCTTCATTTCCGATGTTTAAAATTGTCATAAAGCGTGATCCTTGCTGATTATGCAGCCAGAGTGTAAACCTGAGTCAAAGCGTGATGCTGCACAGTATCCGTCAATTGGTGTTGTGATAACAGTCGCAATTCTCGCTAAAGTTTGTGCGATTTGGCTTACAAAACGACGCTATGGTCGCCGCCTTTCGGCGACTAGGCTTGGTGTTTTTTCAGTAGTGTGAGGCTAAATAGCAGAGTCGCAGAGAGCACAATCGCAGGTCCGGCGGGGCTGTCCCACCAGAAGGACGCTGCAAGTCCCGCCAGTACGGCGATCACGCCGAGCAGGCTTGATACCACTGCCATCTGTTCGGGCGTGTGGGTCAGGCGGCGGCTGGCGGCGGCGGGGATAATCAAGAGTGCGGTAATCAGCAGCACACCCACCACTTTCATCGCAATCGCAATCACCAGTGCCATTAGCAGCATCAATGCGGTACGCACCTTGGCCACCGGCACACCTTCCACTTGCGCCAACTCTTCGTGCACGGTAATGGCTAGCAGCGGGCGCCAGAGCCAGATAAGCGCGCCAATCACCGCCAGAGAAATGGCCCAAATGCTAATCACATCGCCCCGGCTGACCGAGAGAATATCGCCAAATAAGTACGCCATAAGGTCGATGCGGTTTTCACTGAACACACTGACGCACACAAGCCCGAGCGCGAGGGTGGAGTGAGATAAAATCCCCAGCAATGTATCCGTCGCAAGGAAGCGATTGTTCTGCAGCGCCACCAGAATCAGCGCCAGCAACAGGCAGCCGAGCGCGATAGCGAGATTCAGGTTGATATCCAAGAGCAGACCAAAAGTCACGCCGAGCAAGGCGGAGTGGGCGAGGGTATCACCGAAATAGGCCATGCGGCGCCAGACGGCAAACGCACCGAGCGGGCCGGCGACCAAGGCTACGGCGATACCGGCGAGGAGGGCGAGCAATAAAAAATCAGGCATGGTGGTCGTGTCCGCAAGCGCTGGTATGGATGTGTGGCTGGCCACCGGCTTTGGTGTGAATCACATTGCCGTGGGCGTCGTGCTGGTGGTCGTGGTGATGGGTGTAAATCGCCACTTGCGGCGGATTGGTCGCGCCTACTGCTTCACCGAAGAGTGCGAGGTAGGCTGGGTCGTTGGTCACCTGTTCCGGGTGGCCCTCGCAGCAGACGTGCTGGTTGAGGCAGACCACCGTATCGGTCGTCGCCATCACCAAATGCAAATCGTGGGATACCAGCAGCACCCCGCATTGGCGTCGGTTGCGGATCTCGTTGATCAGCGCATAGAGCGCCGACTGCCCGGTCACATCCACGCCTTGCACGGGTTCATCCAATACCAACAACTGGGGATCGCGTAAAAGTGCACGCGCCAGCAGCACGCGCTGGGTTTCACCGCCCGACAAGGACTGCATGGGCATGTTGATAAGCTTGTCGATACCGGTCAGCGCCAGTGTTTCGGCCAGGTCCGCACGCGCCTTGCCGCCGAGTGCGAGAAAGCGTGCGACCGTTAATGGCAGGCTGGCATCGATATGGAGCTTTTGCGGCATATAGCCGATGCGCAAATCCGGCGCCTTGTGGATCTCACCTTCATCGACCTTGATAAGCCCGAGTACGGCGCGCACCAGAGTCGTTTTGCCCGCGCCATTGGGGCCGATCAGGGTGACAATCTTGCCTGTCTGCAGGGTTAAATCGGCGCGCTGTAAAATCTGGCGGCCATTGCGCGTCACACCCAAGCCGCGCGCTTTGATCAAATAATTACTCATGCCCATGCCCATGCCCATGCTCATGCCCATCGTGTTCAGTGTTACCCGCGCAGTTGGCGCAGAGGCCAGAAACTTCCAGCGACTGGGTTTCTACTTGAAACCCGGCATCTTGAGCGACCCCAATAATTTGCTGGCTGAGTTCGGGCTGGTTTAGCTCGATCGCGATACCGCAGGCACGGCAAATTAAAAAATGGCTCTGGTGTTTGGTGGATGGAGATGGGCAACCGATAAAGGCATTGAGGAGATTAATGCGATGGATAAGACCCTGTTCCAACAAAAAATCGAGCGCGCGGTAGACCGTCGGCGGCGCCACGCGGCGAGTATTGGCTTTAGCTAGCATCTCCATCAGCGTATAGGCGCCGAGCGGTTTATGGTTTTGCCAAATAAGCTCCAACACCTGCAAGCGCAAGTCGGTCAGGCGCACGCCGCGCCCCACACAGAGCTGGCGCGCTGCTTCTAGTGCATCAGTGATGCAATGGCCGTGATCGTGGTGGCTGCAGGCGAGGGGTGTATGTTCCATAAAATACTCAAGCTGAATGTGCCCCGCCCGTCAGGATCGAGCAGCTAAAAGGCGATGTATATTTCCTGCTATGTTACTCTATAACCTTTCTATCTGGCATGTATTTACGGGATCGGTTCAGGCTATGCGGTATTGTGGCGTTTCTCTCCAGCAAGGCGTGGTGCTTATCGGTCTGGCATTGCTATTGGCCGTGCCGGTACAGGCCAAGTTGCAGATAGTGGCAAGTGTCAAACCGCTCGCACTCATCGCTCAGGAGGTCGTTGGCGATCAGGCCGATGTCGTCACATTGCTACCGATTACCGCTTCGCCTCACGACTATCCCCTCAAGGTGTCCGATCACAAGCGCCTCAGTGCAGCAGACGTGGTGCTTTGGGTTGGGCCCGAATTGGAGAGTTTTCTTGCGCGTCCACTTGGCAATCTTCCCCCGGAGCGATTGATCACCAGTTACCAGCTGCCCGGTTTGTACTGGCCGGATGAGGCGACGAGCAATCACCATCACCACGCTCATGCGCACGCCGGCAGAGATCCTCATATCTGGCTGGATCCTCGTAATGCTGTGTTGATTTCCCAGGCATTGGCCGCACGTTTGGCGGAGTTGCAGCCAGAGTCTGCCCCACTCTTTCGCGCTAATGCCCAGCGGTTTGCGGCGGCAGCGCAATTGTTGGATCAGCAACTGGCGCAGCAGCTGGCACCTGTAAGGAAGGTCGGCTTTGCCGTCTACCACGAAGGTTACGGTCATTTTGTTGGACGTTACGGCCTGCATCAGCTCGCGTATGTGACCTACACGCCAGAGCGACGCCCGGGAGCCAAGCATATGCAAGAGCTGCGCGAGGTATTGGGAAAGGAGGGGAAATGTCTGTTTATGGAGCCTTACTATAGCGCTCAAGGCATGGATGAATTGGCGAGAACGCTTAACTTGCGGATAGGTTTGCTGGATCCTATCGGTGAACGACAGGTATCCAGCTATAACCAATTATTAGAACAGCTTGGTCAAAGTTTTTTAACCTGCCTTGCGGATCGGGGCGATCGCTGAGCTTAGGAAGGGCTTACGCATTCTCACATGGCGGGCTTCCAACATATCCACTTGGTTTTTGTTTAACTCCAGTACAAACGAGTCGTAGTATTGGCGAATATCTTTATCAAGCGACGCCCCAGCTTCTCGCAATAGCGCCAACATACCCTCCTGAGTCGCCATGCGATGACGAGTCCCGGTTTTGTGATAAACACAGCTCGCCAGTTGTTGCATACGAAAGATCGCGGTTTGGGAAAAAATTAAGGTGTCCATGACATCCTCCAGTGCAGTTAAAAGCGATTAGGCGCATTTCTCACAGGGAAGCGGTTCGGTAATTCAGCTTCACAATTCGATTCTAGGTCAAGAAGTGAGCACCGAACGGGGCTTAAGCGCCACTGCAAAATCAAATTGCAAATTTGTGACTAGTACAAAAAAAGAGCCCTGCAGCGACCAAACAAAAAGTTATAAGGCCAAATGCAGGGCAAATACACGAGGAGAAAAAAAGGGAGATAGTCCAATAAAAACAACAGCTTAAAGTAAGCTCGCTGCAGCGATGACTAGTCGCTGCAGCTACAACCTAAAGTTAAAGGGCGAACTCTTGCGCAAGCTTGGCTTCCAATTTTTCTTCGAGTTTGGCATTAGCCTTCTCGTTTAACGCATCAGTCTTTTCAGCCAGTTCTTCGGCAATACGCGCTTCCGCGTCTTCCTGGGTTTCAATCCAAGCTGTCTTAACGCCTATATCGGCAGCAGCCAGAGTTAGTTCGGCATTAGTCGCTTCTTCAGCAAAAGCGCTGGTAGCGGTGAGTACTAGGGTTGCGAATATGAGAGCGGTCTTTTTCATCGTGGGTTCCTCCGATGGTTTTAAAATCCGGTTGCCTTGTGAGCAACCTTTCTGTCTTGGGTTAAGGGGTTCTCGGTAACAAAACGTTTTTGGTGTTTTCGATTTGTTACCTTATGTAACGCATAGTAACAGTGTTTTTAGATTTGCCTAGCCCTGCATTAAACTATTTAGCTATATAAAGACAAAAAATGTGAATAAATACCGAAACTTAGAGGGTTAATGTGAATTTGTTATGAGGTATGGCGCGCGGTAACACATTTTGTCGTCGGTAACACTTTTCGACTGATTGGCATATCGAGTGTTACCTATGTCACTAACAGATTGGTGCCTCGGTTCGATAAATGGGGGTTTGGTGTATCCTGCGGCCATCCAAACTGCCTTAAGTACAGATTTTTCTATGACTCCTACTCAAATTGCCGCCCCTTTGGTGCTTGTTGACGGTTCTTCCTACCTTTATCGCGCCTATCACGCCTTGCCGCCCCTTACCAACTCCAAGGGCCAACCCACAGGTGCCGTCAAAGGTGTAGTAAATATGATGCGCCGCCTGCTGAAGGACTATCCGCTCAGCCCCATCGCCGTCATCTTCGATGCCAAAGGCAAGACCTTCCGCGACGACATGTTTGCCGAATACAAAGCCAATCGCCCGCCAATGCCTGATGATCTGCGCCCGCAAGTGCAGCCTATTCACGACATAGTGCAAGCCATGGGATTGCCTTTGTTGGTGATTGAAGGTGTGGAGGCTGACGATGTGATCGGCACACTCGCGCGTCAGGCAACCGAGCAGCAAATGCCAGTGGTGATTTCCACTGGCGATAAAGATATGGCGCAGTTGGTGAATGAACACGTCACGCTTGTGAACACTATGACCGAAACAGTACTCGATATTCCCGGCGTCAATGCCAAATACGGTTTTGGCCCTGAATTGATGATCGACTACCTCGCGCTCATGGGTGATAAGGTCGATAACATTCCTGGAGTGCCCGGTGTTGGCGAAAAAACTGCGCAGGGATTAATTCAGGGTTTGGGTGGCCTGGATGCGATCTACGCCGATCTGGAAAAAGTGCGCACACTGTCATTTCGCGGCGCCAAAACCATGCCGGAAAAATTAATTGAACATCGTGACATGGCTTATCTCTCTTACCGCCTTGCAACTATTAAAACGGATGTGGAGTTAACAATTGCGCCTGAATCGATTCATCGCGGTCAACCAGACAACAGTCGCCTGCGCGATTTATTTGAAGACCTGGAATTTAAAAATTGGGCAAGAGATTTAGGTGAGGATGCTTCAAGCGCACCTGCTACGACAGTGGTGGACGCAACAGAAGACAATAACAACACAACATTGCCATCGGCTGTTGTTGCACCCACAGAAATTCGTTACGACATTATTACCGATAAAAATCTATTTGCTGAATGGTTAAACCGTTTGCAACATGCAGCGCAGTTTTCTTTTGATACGGAAACCACAGCGCTGGAAATTATGGATGCAAAAATTGTCGGCGTGAGCTTCGCGATTGAAGCGGGAGTTGCTGCTTATATTCCCTGCGGCCACGACTACATGGGCGCACCGGAACAGCTGCCGCTTGATTGGGCTCTGCAGGAATTGAAACCGATTCTGGAAGATGCCACCAAAATAAAAATTGGCCAGAATTTAAAATACGATCGCAGTGTATTGCTCAACTACGGTATTGAATTGCGCGGTATTGAATTCGATACCATGCTCGAATCCTATGTGTGGAATTCCATCGGCAGCCGCCACAATATGGATGACCTTGCGCAGAATTATCTCGGTTACAAAACTGTGACTTTTGAAGAGATTGCAGGCAAGGGCGTAAAACAACTTAGTTTTAATCAATTAAAGGTAGAAGAAGCAGGGCATTACGCCGCTGAAGATGCTGATATCACCTTGCGTCTGCATCAATTCTTTTGGCCGCAGTTGGAAAAAATTGCGCCATTAAAATCGGTATTTGAAACGATCGAGATGCCGCTATTGCCAGTACTCTCGCAAATTGAACGCAATGGTGCACTGGTAGATGCAAAATTGCTTGGCCAGCAGAGTATTGAATTGGGTGAACGTTTGGTGCAATTGGAACGCAAAGCCTACGAGATTGCCGGGCAGGAATTTAATTTAAGTTCGCCCAAACAATTGGGCGTTATTTTGTTTGAACAACAAAAATTGCCGGTGTTGAAAAAAACTCCGACAGGTACAGCATCCACTGCAGAAGAAGTCTTGCAAGAATTAGCCTTGGACTATCCACTGCCAAAAGTGTTGATGGAATACCGCGGGCTCGCGAAATTAAAATCGACCTATACCGATAAATTGCCGCTCGTTATTAACAAGCGCACTGGCCGCATACATACAAGCTATCACCAAGCGGTAGCAGCCACTGGGCGGTTATCGTCGCAAGATCCAAACTTGCAAAATATCCCTATCAAAACCGAAGAAGGGCGACGTATTCGCCAGGCATTTATCGCTCCGCAGGGTTATAAATTGGTTGCGGCGGATTATTCACAAATTGAATTACGCATTATGGCGCACCTATCCGATGATGCTGGTTTGCTCAGCGCGTTTGAAAAAGGTTTGGATGTGCATCGCGCGACTGCCGCTGAAGTATTTGGCGTGAGTTTGGATGGCGTTACTTCAGAAATGCGCCGCAGTGCCAAGGCGATTAATTTCGGTTTGATCTACGGCATGTCGGCCTTCGGTCTTGCCAAACAATTGCATCTGGGGCGCAATGAAGCGCAGCAATATATTGATCGCTACTTTGAGCGTTACCCGGGTGTGCAGCGTTACATGAATAATATTCGCGCGCTTGCCCATGAGCAGGGTTATGTTGAGACAATTTTCGGTCGCCGTTTGTATTTGCCGGATATCAATGCCAAAAACAAAAATTTGCAAATGGGCGCCGAGCGCACTGCGATTAACGCACCTATGCAGGGCACTGCGGCCGATATTATTAAAACCGCGATGATCAAAGTGCAGGCCTGGCTCGATGAAACCCAACTCGATGCCAAAATCATTATGCAGGTGCACGATGAGCTGGTACTGGAAGTGGCGGAGTCTCAACTTGATCAAGTGCGAGCGGGATTAATTGAGAGAATGTCGGGTGCTGCTACACTCAAGGTGCCGCTGTTAGTCGAAGCGGGAGTTGGTAACAATTGGGATGAGGCTCATTAGCAGCAATGAATACTGTTTTTTCGAAAGACGCGTTGCGGAGGTGTAGCTAAGATGAAAAATAAATACGCTCGTCATCTCGCGCTTTCATTGCTCTTACTTTGCTCGCCCTTGGCGCTGGCTGAATTTATCGTCAGCCATCGCGCGCCTTTTTCTGAGGGCGATAAGCATCATGTCTACAGCACAGAATTATTGCGTCTGGCTCTTGAAAAAACCCGCAAGGAATACGGCGATTTCACCTTGCGCCCCATACCTCCGCGTAACTATGCGCGCGCGGTAAAAGCTGCTGTTGATAACGCATACCCCAATTTAATGATTGAAACGAGTTATGAGCAGGCGCTCACTCACCATGCAAAATTGGATTTTATTAACTTTCCAATGGACCTGGGTGTGCTGGGTTATCGTGTGTGTTTTATCAATCCTAAACTCAAGGCAAGCGGTAAAGAAATTACGACACTAGATCAGCTGCGGCAGTACAATTTTGTCCATGGTGTCGGTTGGGCAGACACTATTATCTTTCGCCACAATGGCTTAAAGGTGCAGGAAATTGAATACTATGACGGCATCTTTTTGATGGTGATTGGTGGTCGGGTCGATTTTTTTTGTCGCGGTGTAAACGAGATTTTAGGTGAAATGGAGCAATTTAGTCAGTTAAAGGAACTGACTATTGATGACCAATTTCTACTGGTATATCCCTTGCCTCGATTCTTCTATCTCAATCGCGCTAACACTCTCGCTAAAGAACGCATTGGGTTGGGGTTGCAGCGCGCCTATGCGGACGGATCTATGCAGGCGTTGTGGAAAGAGAGTTTCCTGCCGAGTTTGGCGCTGGTAGGGTTAAAGCAGCGCAAAGTGATTCGGTTGGAAAATCCGTTGCTGGATGAGTTGGATATGAGTTTTGTACCCGACTTTATGCCCCTGCTGGACGAAGAGCCAAAAAAATCACAGGCTAAGTGAACAAACGCTTAATAAATGCTGACGCCACTGGGCTTTTGGGGAAATTAAGTCGTTGTTTTTTAAAGGTTTTTTCGGATTAACAAAAAATTGTGCAAATTATTTAAAAATAGTTTGAACTAATTGGGAAAAGGGTAGGTCTCAGTTATGTGTGTTTTACGATCATGAGCTAACTCCTCCCCTAATGGCATTTAAGCCAGCTGAGCGCGAAGTAACTTTAAAGCTAAGCCAACCCCGATTTATCGGGGTTTTTTTTGCCTGTCATTTGCCTACTCGCGGGGGAATTGTGCAAAAACTGTTGCAGTTACAAAGCTTTACGTTTTGCGCTGAACTTTCATTGCGCTCTACAAGTCTGAGTTACAACTTACTTAATGGAGCCGTTTTCTTCTCGTAGTTGTTGTCTTGTCTCTCCGACTAGCCCATCTGGCATCACCCCAAGGGTGCCAGACCTTTTCCGATGATTTAGTTAAATCATCGGTTTTTTCTATTGGGGTGTTTGTTCCGCGAGGGGTTGTTCTTGCGGGGGCGCCAGCCATGACTGCAATTTTGCTTTGAGCTGATCCAGACCGGCGTATTTCAGCGCCGAAAAACATTGGATACTTACCAACTGATCGAGTTTTGCCTGTTTCAACTGCTTTTGCACAGCAAACAACGCGTTGTTGGCTTGCATGCGGCTCAATTTGTCCGCCTTGGTCAGCAGTATGTGCACTGGCATATTGCCGCGAATCGCCCAATCGAGCATGGTGGTATCAAATTCCTGCAATGGATGGCGAATATCCATCAACAGGATTAAGCCTTTGAGGCACTGGCGTTTTTGCAAATACTCCGACAAATCCCGCTGCCACTTTTCTTTCTGATCGCGTGAAACTTTGGCGTAGCCATAACCAGGCAGGTCGACCAAACGCTGGTCGTCGCCTACATTAAAGAAGTTGATCAACTGGGTGCGGCCGGGCGTTTTACTGGTGCGCGCCAATTTTTGGTTGGTTAACGCATTGATCGCGCTGGATTTACCGGCGTTGGAGCGCCCGGCAAAGGCGACTTCATGGCCAGTCTCCGGCGGGCATTCGCGGATGCTGGGAGCGCTCTTGGTAAAATAAGCCTTGGTAAATACGATCTCGGTCAAGATAATAACCCTTCAAAATAGTGTGTTATTAGCGCGTTGGTAATATAATGCCGCCGCTTTTACCGGCCGCCGTGCGCGCCAAAAGCAGGATTCATGCGGAATCAAGTGGAATTTAAGGTGCGATTGTAGCTTGTTGACCTGTCATTAAGCGAACCATCAACTAAATTCCTACGTATACTTGCCAGTAAAGACGCACGCATAACAATCAGATTCATCGATCAATCGGATTAGCCAATGAAACATATCGTACGAAATGCACTTTTATCGCTGGGTTTGGTAGCAGTTGCGCAGGGCGCTATGGCTGCGGGAGATGCAGCTGCAGGAGCAACCAAGGCTGCAGTTTGCGGCGCATGCCACGGTGCCGATGGCAATAGCCTGATCGGCACCTTTCCGAAATTGGCTGGTTTGGGCGAACGCTACCTGCTGAAACAGTTGACTGACATCCAAGAGTGGGATCTGGAAAAAGATGCTGCCAAAAAGGCCAGCACCGGCCGTGAAGTGCCTGAGATGACGGGCTTGTTGGCCAATATGAGCAAACAAGATCTGGCCGATATAGCCGCGCACTTCGCTGCCCAGACTACCCAATTGTCCGGCTCCAAGAAAATCGAAGTGCAGGTGAACTCGGGTATTAAGGTTGATGGTTTGGAGTTGGGCGAGCGTATCTTCCGTGCGGGTAATCCTGCTACCGGCGTTCCAGCCTGCACCGGCTGCCACGCACCCGATGGTAAAGGCAACATTCCGGCCGGTTTCCCCCGCTTGAGTGGCCAGCATCCTGAATATATTGAGAAGAATTGCGCGCCTTCCGCGCTGGCGATCGCACTAACGATGGCGATCAAATGATCATGCGTTCGGTTTCTGACAAATTGAGCGATGCAGAAATTATCGCCTTGGCCAACTACATCGCGGGATTGAATTAATCCCTGTGAGGCTCTAGGTGATTGAGCTACAAAAAGGCGACTTCGGTCGCCTTTTTCATTTCTTTGCTTTACAGATTCGGCGGCGCGCTGGAGAATCCGGATCCAGATGGGGAACTTGGATGGCCTTTGCGGGACTAAAGCTGCGGGCTTTCAACCGAATTCATGTTCACACACATTATCTGTTCACAATAAAAGTACTGAGGAGCGATTTATGCGTATTTTCGCAGCCCTGTTGGGTCTGGTTTTTTCCCTGAGCGCCTGTGCTCAGGAGGCGTCGAGCGAGTATCTGGAAGGCAAGGAATACGTGGTGCTGGAACAACCGGTTCGCACTGCTGATCCAAGTAAAATCGAAGTGGCGGAAGTTTTTGCCTATTCTTGCCCGCACTGCTTTGATTTTGAGCCATTGCTGCACGCTTGGGAAAAGAAGCAATCCAAAGATGTTTATCTAACCCAGACCCACGCTATGTGGAATCCGCAAATGGAGCCTCTGGTACGCGGCTTCTACACCTCCATCGCCCTGCAGGTAAAAGATAAAACCCATATGGCGGTGTTTAATGCACTGCATTTGGAGCACAAACAAATCGTCACTGCTGAGCAGTGGGCAGACTTCTTCGCAACCTACGGCGTTGATAAAGCCAAAGCGTTGAGTACCTATAATTCGTTTGGTGTTACTAGCCAAATTAAACAAGCCGAGGCGCGTGCGCGCGGCTACAAGGTTACCGGTACTCCTGAAATGGTGGTTGAAGGCAAATACCGCGTCAGTTCACGCTTGGCGGGCGGCCATGCAGAAATGTTGCAAGTGGTGGACTTCCTGGTCGCCAAAGTGCGTGCTGAGCGTGGCCTCAAGGCACCAGCACCCTAATAGCCAATCTGGTAGTTACTCAAAGCCCGCTCCGGCAAACCGGGGCGGGCTTTTTATTTGCGGCGATGTTGCACTTGGTTTTTTTGTGGCGGGGAAAAGGTGAATCAGCGATGACTGGCTATACTCAGGAATAGTTTTTTCCTGCAGCCAAATAATAGGTTACAAGTGCGTTATGACAGTCAATTCTGGTGATAAAAACAACTGGCGCGACAAATATCTCAATGCTCTGGATGAGCAAGAGCAATTAGAGAAACAGTTTGCGAGTCAGCAAGAACTGCTGCGCAGTGCGTTGGTGCGAGTCAGTATTGCCGCCGATGGACAGGATGAAACGCTTGACCAGATCATGGCCAAGCTGCGTGAACAATTGCGCGGAAAAATGAGCGCGACAGAGTTCACTGGCACGCTGGCACAGTTGGAGTCGGCGGCGTTGGCATTTGAGCAGCATCGCGAACAGGCGACGCAAGAAATTCGTCAGGCACTCGCCGATACCACCAAAGGGCTATTGAATTTCAAGCTATCGCGTGGCGTAAAAAAAGAATTGAATGAATACCTCAAACAGTTGCCGCAGCGCAGCAAAAAAGTACGCTTGTATCCCGCGCTATTGCAGCAATTGGCGATCATTCAACAACAGGCACTTGGTGAGATTGAACAACCAAAAACCGGTTTGCTAAACAAAATTCTTGGCACTAAGGCCAGCGCCGCAGCAGACGACCTTAGCGGAAGCGGTGAAGAAGAGCGCAATGTCAGTTTAGCGCCGATGCTCGACTCGCGCCCCGCCCCCCAGCTGGTGCAGCACCACCAGCTCACAGAAGAGCACTCTGCGCAAATCATGCGCGTACTCAACCAATTTTTTACCAGTCTCGAAAATGAATCGGCGATTCAAACCAAGGTAGAGTTAATGCGCCGCAAGTTAGAGCAAGGCGTCAGTCTGGAGACGTTGGTGCCATTGCTGGATAGTGTGCGGGATCTGGTGATGGAGGCCTATCTCGCTGCTAATCAGGCTTTTGCGACTTACTTGAAAAACGTCAATCTTGAATTGGCCGAGATTTATATGTTGCTCGGTGGCGCTGTCAAGAATACGCAAGATGAACGCGCTGCATCGCGCAAATTGCAAGACGATGTCATGCGCGAAATGAACGATCTGGAAGCGACCGCAGCCAGCGCGACTGATATCAACCAACTTAAAGATACAGTGAAATCCCAATTGGGAAACATCCGGCAAGTGATTGATCACTACCAACAAACCGATCGCGCCCAGCAAGAGCTTGCAGAACAACTCCAAACCCTTGGTGCAAAAATTAAAACCATGGAAGTTGAGGCGGAAAAAAATCGAACCATTCTTGAAACCCATCGCCAAAAAGCCCTGCATGATCCGCTGACCGAATTACCTAATCGTGAAGCGTACAACGAGCGTGCTAGTGCCGAAGTTCAGCGTTGGCAACGCTATGGTCGCCCGCTGACAATTGCCATTTTTGATATCGATCATTTCAAGCGCATTAATGATACCTACGGTCATCAAGCCGGCGACAGGGTAATTAAAGTGATAGGTCGTTCGATTGCCAAACGTCTACGCGAAGTGGATTTTTTCTGTCGCTACGGCGGCGAAGAATTTGTGGCACTGATGCCTGAAACCGATGGTGCTACAGCCCTGGCTGTGTTGGAAGCCGTACGTGATGCGATAGCCAACGCAGCGTTCAATTACAAAGATCAACCTATGTCGATCACAATGTCGGTAGGGCTATCGGAATTTAAAACTAACGACACCCTGGAGAGCGCATTTGAGCGCGCCGATCAAGCGCTTTATGGTGCTAAATCCGCAGGCCGTAATCGCTGCCAGCAAGCCTAATCCAAAAGAGTGCTGCATTTCCTGTGCAGCCTTTTGTCTATCTATCGGGTAGTGATGACCTGCCCCACGATTAACACTATTTAACCTATACCGACAAATTTATTGTGACCTCCAGACCCGCATAGGTTTATGCTTTTGTGTTTCCTGACAATAAGTGTTTTTAATTAACGGCTAGCGCAAATAACAATACGGCATTCATCTATGAAAAAACATATAACAACGTTATCAAATCACGCATGCAAAAACCCTGTGAAAAAAACGATTGTGAGTCTGATCCAAATCACAGTTGCGATGCTCTTTTCTTCGGTTGCGCTCGCTGACGAATTAGTGATTAACGATAAAGATTATTTTGAAATGCAGGGGCTGAATGTCACTGTGTTTAGCGATATCTATCCCGATGGTCACCAGACGGGTGTCACCGTAATTCAGCACGGTAGTCGCGTCGCCGCTAATGGTGATTTGCGTTTGGAAATTTCTCCGGGGCAATGGTCACCGGTGCCGGTAGGTGGCAAACAAACCGTCGATAAAAAAACACAAACCATTACGCAAACACTTTCTTATCCTGATCCGAGTAAAGATCGCAAAGGATTCAATCCGATTATTTATCCGGATCTGAAATTTACCTATGACGTAAAAGTCACCGCGCTTGATGAAAACCAATTCAAAATCACGGTGAATTTGGAAAAACCTTTACCGACGGAATGGATCGGCAAAATTGGTTTTAATGTTGAAATTTTCCCTGGTGAGTTCTTTGGAAAATCCTGGTTGTTGGATGATTCTGCAGGCATTTTTCCACAGCAGCCTAACGGGCCATTAGTAAATCCGCATGGTGAATTTTTAACAGCGCCTTTGGCGATAGGAAAAAAACTGATCGTCGCGCCCGATGCTGATAAACAGCGCATGATGATTGAAAGTAAAACCGGTGTACTCGAACTTTGGGACGGCCGCGCTAACCACAACAACGGTTGGTACATAGTGCGCGGTACCATTCCTGCCGATAAAACCACAGCAGCGTTGGAATGGATTGTTACGCCGCATGTGATAAAAAATTGGATCTACGAACCCGTCATTCAGGTATCGCAATTGGGTTATGGATCACAACAGCCAAAAAAAGTCGTTATCGAACAAGACAAGCGCGATACCAAAGCGTCGGAAATAAAAATTTTTAAATTAAGTGAAGCAGGTAAAACTCTGGTGAAAAAAGCCAAGGTTAAGCCTTGGGGAAATTTCTTGCGCTATCAATACATGACTTACGATTTCACGGATATAAAAGATCCCGGGATGTATCAAGTCAGCTACCGCGATAAAACCTCACACGCGTTTAAAATTGGTGACGATGTTTTGTCGCGTCATGCCTGGCAACCTACGCTTGAATATTTTTTGCCGGTGCAAATGTGTCATATGCGCGTGAATGAAAAATACCGCGTATGGCATGGGATTGATCATCAGGATGATGCGCGCATGATGCCGCTGAATTTTAATCATATCGATGGCTATATTTCTGACGGTAGCACGCGAACCACATTTAAACCCGGTGAGCGCGTGCCCGGTTTGGATGCGGGAGGTTGGCATGATGCAGGTGATTATGATCTGCGCGTCGAATCGCAAATGGGCACTGTCTGGCTGCTGGCGACCATGGTGGAAGAATTTGGTTTGAACCACGATGCCACCTTAATCGACCAACGGAAAAAAGTGGTGGAGATTCATGTCGCCGATGGCAAAAATGATGCGCTGCAACAAATTGAACACGGGTTGCTGAGCGTGCTCGGCGGTTACAAATCCATGGGGCGTTTGTATCGCGGCATTATTGAGCCAACGATTCGTCAATACGTACTACTGGGCGATGCCATGGTGCAAACCGATAATTTGCCCTATGACCCATCGCTCAACGAAGGTGAAGTCAAAAATGGCAAATCCGGTACACCGGATGACCGCTGGGTTTTTACTGAAGACAATCCCGAGCGTGAATTGGAAGTGGCGGGCGGTTTGGCTGCAGCTGCACGGGTGTTGAAAACCTACAATCCACAAATGGCAAAAGAAGCGCTGGACGCGGCACAAAATCTTTACAAAATTGCTGCGCCAAAAACCAAACGTCAAGATCTGCGTATTTTTGCGTTGGCGGAATTAATATTGGCAACGAATGACGATGCGTATCGCAAGGAATTAATTGGCCTGCAACAAGCGATAGTCGCGGAGATTGAAAAAACCGGTTGGGCGATTGGGCGTGTCATGCCGTCAATCAACGATGAAAAATTTATCGCCGCGGTGAGTGCAGCGGTGGATTCTTATCAGCAACAAGTGCGTGAGCGTGCAAAAACCGAATCGCCCTATGGTGTGCCTTACAAACCCAACATTTGGGGCGCAGGTTGGAGTATTCAGGATTTCGGCGTTAAGCAATATTTCTTTCATAAGTCCTGGCCGCAACTCACGGGTACCGATTCTTACGTCAATGCACTCAACTTTATCTTGGGTGTACACCCCGGCACTAACACGCAAAGTTTTGCCTCGGGCGTGGGGGCCAATTCCGCAACTGTTGCTTATGGTGTAAACCGCGCCGACTGGTCCTATATTCCGGGCGGTGTGATTTCCGGCACTGCACTGATTCGTCCGGATCTGCCGGAGCTAAAAATCTGGCCATTCTTTTGGCAACAAACGGAATATGTGATGGGTGGTGGTGAAGCCAATTACATGTTTCTGGCGCTGGCGGTAGACCAGTTAAACCAAGCCAAAAAGTAACGAGCCAAGCAGTTTACTCAGGCGCCAACGAGAGCTCTTTTTCTCATTTTGGCGCCTAAGTATCAATTCTTGGTTTGCACTTTCCGTTTCATCGTCCATATTTACTGCCGAGCTCCCAACACATCCGCTATTTTTTTGTAAATAGATTGTCATTTTTTTCAGCTTTTCTCCTATGCATTTGAAAAATATAACTATTTTTTAAGTGTTTCGAATCTACCCATTGTTGACAACGTTGTCCAATTGGCCTTAAGGTTGGCGGGGACAACGTTGCCCACTAGTAGTTCCGTGCGTTGTTGGGGGCTTATCAACATTAAAATAGTTAGAGGGATAGTCATGACAAATACACTAAGAGATGCAATCCGCATGGTGAACCGCAAAGTCATACTTTGTGGCTCAGCAGCAACCCTGGCAATGCTCGCTTCCGGCGTGCAAGCACAGGAAGAAAATATTGAAGAAGTCATTGTGCAGGGTGTTCGTGCTGCACAAGAGAGTGCAGTAAATACCAAGCGTAACGCGGTATCTGTGGTTGACGGTATTTCCGCTGAAGATATCGGTAAATTGCCTGACGTTACCATTGCGGATTCTCTGCAACGTATCCCCGGTGTTCAGGTAACACGT
>CAIOHY010000252.1 GCA_903858205.1 uncultured Cellvibrio sp. | reverse complement strand
GCGATTATTTATTGCCGCGACGAACCAGCAGTAATCCACCCAATATCAATAGTCCAAGTAAATTAAATGTACCGCCACCACTCGAACCACCCCCGCTAGTTGCTTTGGAAGTTGCTGTTGATGATGTCGCTATTGCAGTAGAACTTGCCGCAACGCTTGACGCGGCAATCGAGCTTGCCGCTGAACTTGAAACCGCAACTGAACTTGCGCTTGAACTACTTGCAGGTGCGTCCGCTGGCGGTGTGCCGCCAAAACCGGTGGCGTTTTCTTTGGTTAAGGCCAGCACCAAAATGCCGTCTTTAATCACCACATTTTCCGGTGCAAAATCCACACGGTTGGAATCAAAAGTCCAGTTGGCTTTGCCCCAGCGCGCGCTGTCAAAATTGTTAAAATCATCGCGCCAGCCGCCTTCAAATGTTTTGGTGGTTGCGTTGTAGGCTTTGTAGTCGATGTAGTTTACGAATTGATAAACCGGGAGTACCGCATCATCCCAAGCGCCTACCCAGGGTACTGATTCAGATGACCAAATATTAAATCGCAATGATTGTGGATTGGTGAGACTGGTCACTGTGCTGGTGCCCGTAATGCGCCGCGCTTCTACGCCATCTACAAACCAGGCGACGTAATCGGGTGTCCACTCAAGGACATAAGTGTGGTACGCATCCGCGAGTGATGAAGGCGCACTGTGGACTTGTTCAGTGTGAATCGTGGGGCGCGAACTGCCGAGGATGATATTGCTTTGCCATTCGGTCGCATTATTTTTGCCAAACACTTCAATATCAATTTCTTCCCAAAAGGTATTACCCACTTCTGAACCGTTTTTGTAAGTGAAGAAAGTCGATAAGACGCCGCTGGCTTTAGCAACACGCATGCGTATTTCGTAGCGGCCATAGAGATAGCTGTCGCTGGAATAAATTTCAGCACCCTTGTACGGCTTGGCATTAACAAGATGGGCAACCAATCCGAAAGTGATCGCGATGAATACACACAACAAACGACGCATAACATTTACCTCAGTGACAAATACAATTTAAAAAATGCGAGTAAAAAAACAAAAAGATAAAAATAAAAACGAGGGCGCAGACAAGGTGCCCGCAACCCCCAAAGGCTGAACCATTTCCGGCGTCATCCCCGCGCGCGGAGATCCATAACAACCCGCTGGACTCCTGCGTTGCAAGACTGACGAAAATTTTAAATTTTGGTTAACTTGATCCAATCAATATTGAAGCCACCGCTGTTGGCATAAATCGCCAAGCTTTGTGCACCGGCATTCAGGTAAATGTTGTGGCTGATGGTCTGGTAATTACCCCATCCGCCGGTGTTGGGTACGCTGATGGTGCCCAAACCTACGCCATTGCGATCCAAGGTGAATTGCGCTGTCGTGATCGCCGAAGCCACGCGGTATTCCACCCGGTAAGTACCGGTTTGCGGGATATTCACATTGTTGTACTTGAACCACTCACCTGCATCGATATAACCCACAGTGCCGCCGGCAACGGTTACGCTGCCGCCAACTTCATTAAAGCTTTCCGCTTGAATGGTGATGGCGGCGGCGGGCGCACTGCTACTGCTGCCACCGCCACTGGAGCCACTATCGACCGGAGGCGTACCGGTATAACCGGTCTGGCCTTCGCGTGTGAGTGCGAGCACCAGTGTGCCGTTTTTTACGACTACGTTATTCGGATCGAAATCCGCCAGGTTTTCACCAAAGGTCCAGTTGGCTTTGTTCCACCGGTTGGTATCGAAACTGTTGAAATCATCGCGCCAACCGTTACCGAAACTATTGGTCGCAGCAACATAGGGTTTGTATTCAATATAGTTTACGAATTGGTACACCGGCAGAATACTGTCATTCCAGGGGCCGACCCACTCGGCGATATTCGCCGCCCAGAGGTTAAAGCGCAGGTCCTGCGGGCTGGTCAAACTGGTGACGAACTGGCCGCCGGTAATACGGCGCGTCTGGACGCCATCCACATACCAGGCGATGTAATTGGGTGTCCATTCCAGCACATAGGTGTGGTAACCATCGCCCATGGAAAAGGGCGTGGTATGGACACCTTCGGTTTTGGTGGTGGGGCGGTTGGTGCCGATAATCACATTACTCTGCCACTGGGTGGCATTGTTCTTACCGAAGATCTCAATATCAATTTCTTCCCAAAACGTACCCGGTTGCTCGGAGCCATTTTTGTAGGTAAAGAATGTGGATAGCACACCGCTCCCCTTGGCGACGCGCATGCGCATTTCATAGCGGCCCTATTTGTAAGTTTGCTTCGAATAGATTTCCGCTGCCTTGTAAGGCTTGGCAGAGGCGGTGCCGGTAGCGGTAAAACCGATCAGGGTGGCGAGCGCAAAGAACACGCCGGTATAGCGATTGAGTTTGAACATAGCGAATACCTTTATCTTATTTATTAGCGGTAACAGTGAAAACGCTTTCGTCTGCGGCAGACGGTTTCGATGTGGCGACTGCAGCCTGCCACGAGCTTATACTCCCCAAATGGGCAAACCCCGTCGCACCATTTTGCGCAGCAAACTGAAAATGGTGCGCAGCAAACTAAAAATGGTGCTCGGTAAACTGAAAATGGTGCGCACTAAACGCAAAATGGTGACTGGCACCTGCAACTTTTTGGCGCCTTAACCGTAGATGGGATCAAACACACTTGATCAGGAATAAATCCCCCCGATGACTGCCCCGACTGAAAATCAGGATGATGCGCTGATCAACCTCATCGCTCGCTGTGCGCTGCGCGACCAAGCCGCGCTCAAAGCGCTGTTTGAACGGGTTGGCCCCTACTTAAATGCGATCGCCTGGCGCATTCTTAAATCCAAAGAGCTGACTAACGAGGTATTGCAGGAAGCGTTTTTGCAGATTTGGAATAACGCGGCCAGTTACCGGCCGCACCTCGCCAAGCCGCTGACTTGGATGGCCAGTATCGCGCGCTACCGGGCGCTTGATCGGCTCGCGTTGGAAAAGCGGATCAGCGATAAATTTGTCGCCCATGATGATGGGATAGAACATATGCCCGGTGGCGATGAGCCCGAGCACAGTGTCGGCGCCAGCCAGCTGCGGTTCCACCTGCACCAATGCTTGACCACTCTGGGTGACAACATCAAACGCAGTATCGAGCTAGCCTATTTATATGGCTATTCGCGCGAAGAGATCGCGCAGCAATTTGCCACTAATACCAACACCGTTAAATCCTGGCTGCATCGCGGCGCTGAAAGGTTGAGACTATGCCTAGAAAGCAAATAAGAGCGGCTGGAAGCCAAACACAAGAGCCACCTTTAGACGACAAGAGCCTCGCGTTTGACTATGTCGCTGGTGTGTTGCGCGGTGCGGAGCGCCATGAGTTTAAGCAGCGCTTAAGCAGTGATCCGTTGTTACAAGTTGAAGTCAGCTTTTGGGAAGAGCAGCTCATGAGCCTTAGCGATGAACAACAAGGCATCAAACCTGACTTGAGTGTCTGGCGTGGTATCGAAGCGCGTTTGTCGGCACAAGATCGCCCGGCTGATACGCGGCTATCCCGCTTTGCCTGGCTCTGGCCCAGTGTCTCCGCTGTCGCGACGCTGATGCTCGCGGTGTGCCTCTGGTTATTGGTGGCGCGGGATCCACTGCAACAACCCAATGCCGATTACGTCGCCGTACTGACCAACGACTCAGGCGCGCCACAATTGACGGTACTTACGGCGACCGCCGGCGCGCAGCTCTGGTTGAAATGGGAAACCATAGAAATTGCGGAGGATAAAAATCTGCAGCTCTGGGCGGTTTCCAAACGTGATGGTCAAATCCGACCGCTCGGCGTATTTGCGCAAACCGATATTCAGCAATTGCCACTCACCGTTCCACAATGGCGACTGATTAAAGACTCTTCGCATTTAATTCTGACGGAGGAAGACGTAGGCGGCTCGCCGTTGGATGAACCCAGTGACGTCATTCTGGCAAAAGGTGTTTGTGTTCTCCTCGCACAGGTGAAGAAGGCCATATAATGCGCCGCATCTATCTCACCTGCGAACCTATGCCATGACGAAAAAACTCTGTTGCGGTTTACTGCTCTTTCTCGCCAGCGCTGTTACCCAAGCGCTGGAGATTCCTTTGCAAGATGCCAATTTCAAACAATGCGTGCAGGAATTGGCGACCAAAAAAAATTGGCAGAGCCTTACCGGTATCACCGCGCTCGAATGCCATTCAAAAAATATCACTTCGCTCTTGGGTATTGAACACTTCCCGCAGCTGCAAAAATTATCGCTCTACAATAACCAGCTTACTGAAGCGAGCATCGGAAAATTACCGAAACTCAGCCATATCAATCTCGCTAAAAATAAAATTACTCAGGTCAACTTCAGTGAATTACCGGCGCTTGAGGAGTTGTATATTTTTGGCAATAAAATGACGGCGTTGGAATTAACCGGTTTACCCAAACTCAAACTGCTCAAAATCAACGACAACCAAATCGTGCAGTTCACTTACAAGGATTTACCCGCGCTGGAAAAAATCTATATGTTCAATAATGTCATGGAACATGTGGATATTTATCATCTGCCCGCCATGACTTACATGGACGCGCGCCAAAACCCCATGCCTGATCCACTCTATGAAGAAATGGATAAACTCAAGGGCGTGACTTTTTTACATGACGGCAATGCCGAAGACTGGCAATAAAAAAGGATTGGAACACGTGAAATTATTAGCAGCAGGTTTAATAGCGCTCACATTATCACCCTGCGCACTTGCGCTTGGCGAACATGAATTTGATTGGGGCAGCCGCGCACGCTACGCGCATGTGGATGCGGATAATTCTGGCCAGGCGGCATCGTTATTATTACGCGGTTCCGTGGAGTCAGAGTGGACCGATATTGTCAGTTCAACATTGGAGATTGATGCTGTCGGCACGGCGCTTAAAGATGATCACAGCGACGGCGAGCGATTTAATGATAAGCCGCTAATTCCTGATCCACAGGGAGCTGAAATTAATCAAGCTTTTTTATCGCTTAATCTGGATGCCGCCAGCATCCATCTCGGTCGCCAGCGCATTAATTTTGACAACCAACGGTTTATTGGTGGCAATGGTTTCTGGCAAAACGAGCAGACCTTTGATGCAGTGCTCGGTAAATTCAAACTCGCCACAAACTCGAATGTCACTTACAGCTACATCGCCAATGCTAATCGAATCTATGGTGATGATGCGGATGAAAATAATTCGGGTGGTGAACAGGATTATGAAATATCAGGGCGCCCCGCTGCATTTCTCGGTGACCACAAACATCACTCCCATCTCGTGCGGCTTGAATGGAATGAGTGGGATTACACCCGCGTTGTCGGTTATGGTTATCGTATCGATAATCGCGATTTGCCGAGCGTATCGAATAATACGTTTGGTGCTAGCTACACACTCAACTACAAAGCCAGCGTTATAAAATATCGCGTACAACTTGAAGCGGCGCAACAAAATCGTTTTGAACTCAATGCGGAAAGCTTGCCCTATTATCTGGTTGATCTCGGATTTGGTATCAACACTTGGGAACTGAGTACGCGTTATGAAATGCTCGGCGTGAATGATGGTGCGGCATTTGTAACGCCACTGGGTTCCAATCACGATTTTGAAGGCTGGGCCGATGAAATCAGCAATACATCCAACAGCGGCGTGCACAATTTTTCTCTGGGATTGTTGTGGCGCGCATCGCCCTTGCGGTTAGAAACCTCGTATCACTTTTTTAAAGATGATGTGGACGGTAATAATATCGGCCGCGAATTTGATTTGGATTTTGTCTACAAGCCTGCGCGTAAACACAGCGTCTCACTGCGCCTTGCCAATTTTGAACCTGCGGATAATTCAGGTTCGATACGTAAGCTCTATTTGGATTATGCGTTTAATTTGTGATTCCTATTTGTTGTTCCCTCGCTCCCAAGCGGAGCTTGGGAGCGAAGATTGACACAGGTTTTCACTCAATAATAAAAGTGCAATTGCGCAAAAAAATCCAGGTAATTACCTGCGTCCCGCTGCGGAATATCATCGCCTTTACGCAAACCGCCGCGAATTTGCAAATTGGCAAAGGGCGTGTGTTCGAGTAGTAGCGAATGACGCACGCGGTGGTTTTCATCAATATTCGCATCCGGATCTAAATATTCAGAAGTGAGTTTGATGTTGTAGCCTTTGCTGATTTCGCGATTTACTTCCAATAAACCTACTCGTTGTTCTTGATATTCGTCAGGAATGTTTTTAATTGATTCATCTTCAATCAAATCCACCTCGGCGAGAAAAACAAAACCCTGCCACACAAAACCGCCAAATAGATTGGCTTGGGTGCGCGCACCGGCTTCGGCATCGTTATAAAGAGCCGTTGCACCAAGGCGCCAGTTGTTGCCGAGGTATTCGGCGCGCGATAAAAACTGCAAATTTTTATCGTCATTGTTGAGACCACTGCTGCCATTACTAAGCGCAAAATTAAACAGCGTTTTAGTGTACTGCAAACCTAACTCTACGCCGTTGTCGCCGGTATCAAAATTAAATCCGCTTGCCTGCCGAATAAACGCAGTATCATCTTCCAGGCGAATGCCGTAAGGCAACATAATCCGCCCCGCTTTTAAAAAATGGTTGCCGTTAAGTTTGGTGAGAATAAATGTCTCGCGATTCAATGCTCCACCGGGAGCGATTTGCTCATCAATGTAAAGTGAAAAGCGCGAGTCTTTGGGTTGCAGAACTACATAGAGTTGGCCGGATTGTGTTTCAAATCCGCGCGTGTCTTCGCCTTCAGCGCGATCCGACTGGTAATAGTTGGTGCGCAGGTCTGCACCTATGCGTAGCGTCTCGCCGAATTTTCCAGCATCGAATAAATCGAGACTTCCTGCAGTTTTTGGCAACACATGAGTACCGTAGTAGGCACCGTAAGTATTGCGCGCACCGCCACCGGCAGGATTGACATGGCAGGTGGAGCATTGGGTATTATTTTTTATCGCGAGATAGGGTTCTGCGTGAGTGGTGTCTATTAACAGCAGCCCCATCACACAGATTAAAAATGCAAAATAGTTTTTACAGTGGATAAACATAGCTGTAGCCTCCGCCCTGATTCTCATCGCTGTCGCCATCAAACGCGTGGTGATTTTTATCAAGTAATGGTTGTAGTTCGCTGTTGTAAATTAAGACTTCCACATGGGTCGCCTGCTCAGGAAGATTGTTCACGCTGAGGTAGAGAGTCTGGTCAACCAATAGCAGCGAGAAATCGATTGCCGTTTTTTGCCTTGCCGTAGTGCGATAGAAAACACTGATGCTGTCTGGATCAATCGTGTCAAATTGCAGTGGGCGGCTGAAATGCAAATCCACCGTCACTTGTGAATTTAGTTTTTGTGCGCTGGCACGCGCCACTTTTGTTGTCGCTGAACCTGCTCCAGTGCGCGGCGCGCCATTGGCAATCCAGCTGCGCACCTGGTCAATTTGCTCTTGCGATAAAAAGGGACCACCGAGTGGCATACGCGCACCGACAATATCTGCACTGCCTTCCAATTTTTTTATCAAATAACTGTCATCCGGTTTACCGGGATTGACGCGCATAAGCGTGGGAATTTCATCGGCAGTGCGATTGACTAAAAATGCATAGGCATTTTCTTCCGAATCCAAACGCAAGCCGCGCGGTGCATTGGCACCTGTGTGGCAATTGGTGCAAATGGCTCCAAAAATAGTCTGCTGCAATTGTGCGAGCGTTACCGCATTCTCTGGCGCGCTACTGCTGCTTGCGCTGCTGTTTCCGTTGCTGCTGGAAGTGGGCAAACCCTGTTGATTTAATCCTTCACCGGAACCGGCACCACAGGCGGTTAAACCGGCGATTGCCAGTAATAAAAAAAAGGTTTTCATGATGCAGTCCTCTCATCTTTTTTGTTGATCTGCGTCGTAAATAAAAACGGAAATAAAAAACGGGCGCTGCAAACTATCTGCAGCACCCGGATTTTTTTATGGCCTTGCGATGGTCCAGTCGGTGTATTCACCGGCTACATCACCAGGCTTTGAATCGCCAACATAGAAGTAGAGTGGCAAACCTTTGTAGGCCCATTGTTTGGTGTTGGCATCGCGGGTAATTACGCTGAAATCCCCAAAGGCTTGAGCATCGGCGGGTGCATAAAGTGCGGGCCAGGCAGCCAAACAACCGCCAAAGCAGGTGGTGACGCCGGGAGTATCGTCATCAAAGGTGTAGAGGGTGAAATCGAGGCGGGAATTATCGGCAGCACCCGCAGCATTGAGGATATTGCCGTGCGCAACTAACAGACGGTTTTTGGTGGGATGGTTGTTTACCGCAACCGATGGCGTGCGCGCTACAAACCAGTTATTGCCAAGCGCTTCGCCGTTGGTTTGACCCGCTTGGGTATCGCCCGCAAAAAAATAGAGCGGCATACCGTTGAGCGCCCACTGCATTTCACCACTGGCGCGCTGCACCAGACTGTAAGGCGCAGTCGCAACAGCACCGGCATGGGCGATCAAGGCCGGCCAGTTAGTGAGGCAGGTACCGGAACAATTGCTGACGCCGGCGGTGTCGTTATCAAAGGTGTAGAGGGCAAAACCGGTGCGCTCGGCGGTGCTGGTTTGCTCGGCACCGTTCACTGGCATCGCCAATTTCACATTGCCTGCTGCGGCGAGATGACTACCAAGGGTGGCGTTGGCCACTATTTGGGTGGGCATTGGTCGCGCTAGTGCCCAATTGGCAATCGCTTTACCCGCAGTTTGGCCAGCAACTGTGTCATTTTTGAAAAAATACAGTGGTTTGCCCTGGTAAGCCCATTGGCGCGCCGTGCCAGCGGTGCCCATGCTGCGCTCGATAATCGAGTAAGGCGCGCTCGCCTTGTCATCGGCATTGGCCAACAGCGGCGGCCAGTTCACCAGACAGTTGCCGCTGCAATTGGAGACGCCGGTGGTGTCATTGGCGAAGGTGTACAGTGCAAAGCCTTTGCGACTAAGCGACTGTGCGCTGAAGCTGGTGTTGCCGCCCGCGTCTGGCATACCTACTAATACCTCACCGCTAGCGACAAAATAATCGCCATCTGCCGGATTAATTTGCGTATCGATTAACGCGACTGGCGGCACCAAGGCCGCTGGCGCTGAGCTGGATGCCAGTGAACTGGACGCAGGCGTACTGGATGCCGGTGTGCTGCTCGGCGCAACTGAACTGGCGGGCGTACTGCTGGGTGCTACAGAGCTGGGCGCCATGCTTGAATAACCGGCACTATCGGGCGTGGGTGAGTAGTCTTTATCTCCACCCCCGCCGCCGCCGCAAGCGGTGAGCAGGCCGGTGCAGGCAAGGGTGATAAGCAAGGTGCGACAGGATTTGTTGATAAACGGGTTCATGGTGGTTCCTCCTTAGATTGATTTGTCGGAGGAACTTACGGGTGACCTGCAAAAAGGTTGCAGTAGCGACGCGAGATAAAATAAAACCCGCCTTGCGCAGGAGCCGATTTAGGCACAAAATACTGTTTTTATGTACAGTATTGGATGCGTCTTTATGGCGATTGATGATCATGACTACAGCGATTTCGAGCCTTGGATAGCGGCCAAGCCCCAAGCCCACAAAGGGCGCGGGGCGATCAGCAATATCGCCGGTCGTTTTGAAACCCAGTTAATTGAAACGGTGGACGATGGCTGGCAGACTTACGCGGATGACACCGACATCAACCCCGCCCTCAAGACCAGCGTGACCCCCGAGCTGGCCAAGACCATTCTCAGCCGCAACCAGTCGCCCGATCTTCCGTTTAGTGTGTCGCTCAATCCTTATCGCGGCTGCGAGCACGGCTGTATTTACTGTTTTGCACGACCGACGCACGCCTACTTGGGGCTATCGCCCGGGCTGGATTTTGAAACCCGCCTCTATGCCAAAACTAATGCAGCGGAATTATTGCGGCGCGAGTTGGCGCAGCAGAATTATGAGGTCAGCCCGATTTCGCTGGGGGTTAATACCGATGCCTATCAACCCTGCGAGCGCGATTTGAAAATCACTCGCCAGTGTTTGGAGGTCTTGCATGAATGTGATCATCCGCTCGGCATTATCACCAAATCGGCGTTAATCGAGCGGGATATCGACCTGCTCAAACCCATGGCCGAAAAAAACCTGATCGCCGCAGCGGTCACCATCACCACGCTCGACCATTCAATCGCTCGAACATTAGAGCCGCGCGCCGCGTCGCCTACACGCCGTTTGCAAACGATTGAAAAACTGGCGCAGGCGGGTATTCCGGTGTTGGTGAGCGTCGCTCCCGTTATTCCATTTGTGACGGAACAGGAATTAGAAAATGTGATGCGCGCTGCGGCGGATGCCGGTGCGACTGCCGCCGGTTACACCGTGTTGCGCTTGCCCTGGGAAGTAAACCCGCTCTTTCAGCAGTGGCTCGCAACCCATTTCCCTGAGCGCGCCGAACGGGTGATGAACCGCATACGCGATATGCGCGGCGGCAAAGATTACGATGCAAACTTCGCCACCCGCATGCGCGGTGAAGGCCTCTGGGCCGATATGATCCGCCAGCGCTTTGCCAAAGGTCTTAAGCGTTATGGCCTAGGCAAGAGCGGGCGTTTTGTACAATTGGATTGCAGTTTATTCCGCAAACCCCTGAGTGTTCCCGCCGCGAAAAAACCTGATGGGCAGTTGGATATTTTTGGGTGAGCTAATCACCATGACTAATCTTAAATCACAGCGATTTAGGCGTTTGTTATGGCCAATGCTGAAACCAAAGTAATTACCGCGCATGTCCCCCTGCCCACAGAGAAACCACTGAGGTAGCGTTACCAGTCCTTTATAACCGTTAATCAAGCTGTGATTGGGAGCACATCCAAGGCTGGATTTATTATCATATAAGTGTGAAAATGCGCCTAAGTTGCTGTCCTAAGAAGGCTTTAGGGGAGCAGTCCTGCATAACTTCGGGTTTTTTGAGTCGGTCGTTAGTCACTATACCGGTTTCAATTGTGGTTCCCAGGTAACCGCAGATAACAATAAGATTGCGCTACCACAGGATTTAATTCGCACAAAAGCAAGCCTGGTTTCGGTCAATCCGTCTAACAACAACTCATTTCGGACGGAATTCAATATGTCACTATTACGCAAGACCACAGCACTGGGGTTTACCCTTAATGCCACCGCCGCTGCTATCGCATTGGCCTCAGGTTCTACCGCATGGGCAGCAGCAACCGGCGGTTTTTCTACGGCAGATGGTGGTGATCAGGCAGGCGCCAAAGCCTTTACCGCCTCCAGCCACACGCAAATTCAGGAAATTATTGAAGCAGCCAAGAAGGACGCCAATGGCAACAAGGTTGCCGGCGGTGCTTATCCGCTGGTGATTACCTATACCGGTAACGAAGACGCCCTGATCGCACAAATGATCAAAGATCACACGGTGGACTCATCAGGTAATTGTCCAAATCCGCGCTGGAGCGAGGCCTACCGCAAAGTTGAGATCAAGGAATTCACTAAAGGCATCACCATCATTGGTGCCAATGGTTCTTCTGCCAACTTTGGCGTGGTGGTGAATAAATCCAACAACGTAATTATTCGCAACATGAAAATCGGTGCGCTCGCTGGCGCCAACAATGACGCCGATATGATTCGTATCGATAGCGGCACCAATGTGCATATCGACCACAACGAATTATTTGCAGTGAACAACGAGTGTAAGGGCTCACCGGATGGCGATCTGACGTTTGAAAGCGCGATCGATATCAAAAAAGATTCGCACAACATCACTGTGTCTTACAACGTAATTCGCGATAGTAAAAAAGTCGGGCTTGATGGTTCCAGCAGCAGCGATATCGCCGGCGG
>CAIOHY010000251.1 GCA_903858205.1 uncultured Cellvibrio sp. | reverse complement strand
GTCGATACCATCATAAGCAACGAATGCGCCGCCCCAGCTTTCTGCACACACGCGGGTCAACGCGGCGGTCAGTGTGGTTTTACCGTGGTCAACGTGACCAATGGTGCCCACATTAAGGTGGGGTTTGTTACGTTCAAACTTCTCTTTAGCCACTTTTCAATTCCTCTATATAAAGATGAAATATCGAAACTATTCTTCGTCTCTGTGCATTCCGCCCTTCGCAATCACTTCATCAGCGACATTGCGCGGAGCCTCCTGGTACTTCAAAAATTCCATGGTGTAGGTTGCACGACCTTGAGTTGCAGAGCGCAAGGCAGTCGCATAACCAAACATTTCCGACAATGGAACTTCAGCGTCAATCACCTTGCCCATCGGACTCTCATCCATACCGAGAATCAAGCCGCGACGACGGTTCAAGTCGCCAACCACATCACCCATGTTTGCTTCCGGAGTAACCACTTCAACCTTCATGATTGGCTCAAGCAATACCGCACCACCTTTTTGAGCCAATTTTTTGGTCGCCATGGATGCAGCAATCTTGAAGGCCATTTCTGACGAATCCACATCGTGATAAGAGCCATCGAACACGACAGCCTTCAATCCAAGCAATGGATAGCCCGCCAGAACTCCGTTTTGCATTTGTTCGGCAATGCCTTTCTGAATCGCAGGTATGAATTCTTTGGGAACCACACCACCCACGACCTCATTTACAAACTCCAAACCTTCAGCACCTTCATCCGCACCGGGAGAAAAGCGTATCCAGCAATGACCAAACTGACCACGGCCGCCTGACTGACGCACGAACTTACCTTCAATTTCGCAGGTATTGCGGATAGCCTCACGGTAGGCCACTTGCGGCTTACCTATGTTTGCTTCAACACCAAATTCGCGCCGCATACGATCGACAATAATATCGAGATGCAACTCACCCATACCACCAATAATGGTTTGACCGGTCTCTTCATCAGTACGAACACGGAAGGAGGGATCCTCCTGAGCCAACTTGCCCAGAGCAACACCCATCTTTTCCTGATCAGCTTTGGTTTTAGGCTCAACCGCCACATGAATAACCGGTTCAGGGAAATCCATGCGCTCCAGAATAATGACACTATCGATGGCACAGAGAGTGTCACCCGTAGTGCAGTCTTTAAAACCGATGCCTGCGGCGATGTCACCTGCCAAAACTTCTTTGATTTCCTGACGCTGGTTGGCGTGCATTTGCACCATGCGACCAACGCGCTCCTTTTTGCCTTTTACCGAATTTAATACAGTATCACCAGACTCAAGGGTGCCCGAGTAAACACGGAAAAAGGTTAAAGTACCCACAAATGGATCGGTAGCAATCTTGAAGGCCAGGGCCGAAAAAGGCTCGTCATCGCTCGCTTTACGCGTAGCAACGGTTTCACCATCCTCCAGCACACCTTCAATTGCCTTCACTTCAGTTGGCGCAGGCAAATAATCAACAACTGCATCCAGCATTGCCTGGACACCCTTGTTTTTAAACGCCGAACCGCCGATCACCGGAATAATTTCATTAGCCAAGGTTCGCGCACGAATACCAGCTTTGATTTCTTCTTCGGTCAGCTCTTCGCCGCCCAAATACTTTTCCATCAATTCTTCACTGGATTCAGCCGCTGACTCAATCAGGAACTCACGCATTTTTTCGCAAGTTTCGAGCAGATCCACCGGAATCGACTCGTACTTGAAGGTCATACCCTGATCTTCTTCGTTCCAGATAATGGCACGCATCTTAACCAGATCGACAACACCCTTGAACTCATCTTCAGAGCCAATAGTCATCTGCAGCGGGACAGCGTTAGCGCCCAAGCGGGACTTTAACTGCTCGACCACACGCATGTAATTGGCACCGGTACGATCCATCTTGTTCACAAATACGATACGCGGAACTTCGTATTTGTTCGCTTGACGCCATACAGTTTCGGTTTGCGGCTGCACACCTGACGAACCGCAGAGAACGACAACAGCACCATCGAGGACGCGCAATGAACGCTCCACTTCAATAGTGAAATCAACGTGACCGGGGGTATCAATTACATTGATGCGATGCTCATCAAACTGGCCACCCATGCCTTTCCAGAAGGTGGTTACCGCAGCAGAGGTGATAGTGATGCCACGCTCCTGCTCCTGCACCATCCAGTCAGTCGTTGCAGCACCGTCATGCACCTCACCAATCTTGTGAGACAATCCGGTATAAAACAACACACGCTCAGTAGTCGTCGTCTTACCCGCATCTACGTGGGCGCAGATGCCGATGTTGCGATAGCGTGCGATAGGTGTTTTACGTGCCACAGAGGTATTCCCCAATTACAAATTCGCTACTAAAGATAAAGGCAGCTACTGCTGCCCTTAGTCTTACATAGGCGTTTTGGAGCAAACTTCCATTAGAAACGGAAGTGCGAGAACGCTTTGTTCGCTTCAGCCATACGGTGAACGTCTTCACGCTTCTTAACCGCAGCACCTTTGCCTTGTGCAGCATCCATCAGCTCACCAGCCAAACGCGCAGGCATTGATTTCTCACCGCGCTTGCGCGAGTAATCCACCAACCAACGCATTGCCAGCGCAGTACGACGCGATGCGCGCACTTCGACAGGAACTTGATAGGTTGCACCACCCACACGGCGAGATTTAACCTCAACCAGCGGAGCGATGTTTTCGAGAGCCTCAGAGAAAACCTCCAAAGGATCACGATTCAATTTGGTTTTAACGATATCCATAGCGCCATAAATGATGCGCTCTGCTACCGACTTCTTACCACTGATCATCACGTGGTTCATAAACTTTGCCAGAGTCACGTTACCGAATTTCGGATCCGGCAGCGTGTCGCGTTTGGCGACGACTCGTCTTCTTGGCATTTTAATAGCCTCTCTTCAGGAATTATCCAAGACAATATTTGAAGCCCAATTGCTACAGATTTGCTTGGCCTTACTCGGTTGTACACCGAAAACATTAAACGCAAAGCATAAGCGGCGGATAAATCCGCCAACCATATTACTTAGGACGTTTAGCACCGTATTTGGAACGACCCTGTCTACGCTTGGCAACACCGGAAGTATCCAGTGAACCGCGTACAGTATGGTAACGAACACCCGGCAAGTCTTTAACACGACCGCCACGAATCAGTACCACGCTGTGCTCTTGCAAGTTATGGCCTTCACCGCCGATATAGGAAGACACTTCAAAGCCATTGGTCAAACGAACGCGGCACACTTTACGCAATGCTGAGTTTGGCTTTTTAGGTGTAGTCGTATAAACGCGAGTGCAAACACCGCGTCGTTGCGGATTGCCTTGCAGAGCTGGAACGTCGCTCTTGTCTACGATGGGTTTTCTCGGCTTACGAATCAATTGATTGATCGTTGGCATGAAAACAAACTCCACAGATAATACGCCTTCACAATTGAAGGCAGGTTTAAGAAAGCGGGCTAATACATCAAAAATAGCCCTGCTTCCCACTTCGGAAAAAGTGGGTGGCGCATTGTAAAGATGCACCCCACCACCGTCAAGGTAAAGCCCGCTTATTTAATGGACAAATGTCCGATAAAAAAGCAAGGCTGGGTTCGCCAGCCTTGCTTCGGGTTTACCGTGAGAGCTTACGCTCTCGTTACTTCGGCATTTAATCAAGCATTAGCCAATGCTTGATTTCAGCGCCTCAGTTAATGCCGCTTCAACGTCTTCTGCGCTTACACCAACATCATTACTGTTGCTGAGGTTAGCTTCACGACGGCGTTTGCGATCTGAGTGATACGCAAGACCGGTACCGGCTGGGATCAAACGGCCAACCACCACGTTTTCTTTCAAGCCACGCAACGCATCTTTTTTGCCGGTCACTGCCGCTTCGGTCAATACGCGGGTAGTTTCTTGGAACGAAGCTGCCGAAATAAAGGATTCGGTTGCCAAAGATGCCTTGGTAATACCCAGCAACTGACGCTCGTAATTAGCTGGTTGACGCGCTTCTGCGCGCAGTTTTTCGTTCTCTTCCAGCACGTGGTTATATTCAACCTGCTCGCCTTTCACGAAAGTAGAGTCACCCATGGTGCTAATCTCAACTTTGCGCAGCATCTGACGAACGATAGTTTCAATGTGCTTATCGTTAATCTTCACGCCTTGCAGACGGTAAACGTCCTGGATTTCGTTGGTAATGTAACGCGCCAGCGCCTCAACACCTTGCAAGCGCAGGATATCGTGCGGATTGCTCGGGCCGTCAGATACAACTTCACCCTTGGCAACCATCTCACCTTCAAACACAGTCAATTGACGATGTTTAGGGATAAGGACTTCGTAATGAGTTGAACCATCTGGCAGCAACTGACCATCCACAGGGGTGATGATCAAACGACGCTTGCCCTTAGTTTCTTTACCAAAGCTCACAGTACCGGAGATTTCCGCCAGGATTGACGGCTCTTTCGGACGACGCGCTTCAAACAAGTCAGCAACGCGCGGCAGACCACCGGTGATATCGCGGGTCTTGGAGCCTTCTTGTGGGATACGCGCAATAATGTCGCCCACATTGATAATGTCGCTGTTGTTGATACTCAAAATCGCTTTTGGCGGCAACATGTAGTGCGCAGGCACGTTGGTGTTCGCAAGGAACAGCTCTTTACCTTTCGCATCTACCAAGGTTACTGCTGGACGCAGATCTTTACCGGCAGATGGACGCTCAGCGGGATCCAACACTTCGATAGAGCTCAAACCAGTCAATTCGTCGGTTTGACGACGAATAGAAAGACCGTCTTCCATTCCAGAGAATGCAACAGTACCCGCCACTTCCGATACGATCGGGTGAGTATGCGGATCCCATTTAGCAATGATTTGGCCACCTTTTACGGCCTCGCCATCTTTAACAGTAATCAAAGCACCGTAAGGGATCTTGTAACGCTCACGCTCACGACCACTGCCATCAGCAATCGCTAATTCGCCTGAACGGGATACCGCTACCAGGTTGCCCGCCGGGTTGCTTACAACCTTAACGTTCAACAGGCGCACAGTACCTTCTTGCTTAACTTGTACGCTATCAGCTGCAGACGCTCGCGATGCCGCACCACCGATGTGGAAGGTACGCATGGTCAGCTGGGTACCGGGTTCACCGATTGACTGGGCCGCAATAACACCAACTGCTTCACCCACGTTGACACGATGACCACGAGCCAGGTCACGGCCATAACACATAGAACAGATACCGCTGCGCGCCTCACAGGTAATCGGAGAGCGCACCAACACTTCATCAATACCCATAGCTTCAACGCGCTCAACCCAAGCCTCGTCGATCATGGTGCCCGCAGGAACCAGGATTTCATCGGTGCCAGGGCGAATCACATCGCGCGCAATAATACGGCCGAGGATACGGTCACCCAGAGATTCAATAACGTCACCGCCTTCGATTACCGGTGACATAGTCAAACCTTCATCGGTACCGCAGTCGATAGCAGTCACTACCAGATCTTGTGCAACGTCAACCAAACGACGAGTCAGGTAACCAGAGTTTGCGGTTTTCAACGCGGTATCGGCCAAACCTTTACGCGCACCGTGGGTTGAGATGAAGTACTGAAGTACGTTCAAACCCTCACGGAAGTTAGCGGTAATAGGAGTTTCGATGATCGAACCGTCCGGACGCGCCATCAAACCACGCATACCCGCCAACTGACGGATCTGGGCGGGCGAGCCGCGCGCACCTGAGTCGGCGTACATAAATACCGAGTTAAATGACGGCTGCAATTCTTCAGCGCCATCGCGGTTTATCACTGCCTCTTTGGAAATACCTTCCATCATTGATTTGGCAACCAAATCGTTAGCGCGTGACCAGATATCGATAACTTTGTTGTATTTTTCGCCTTGGGTAACAAGACCGGATGCGTACTGGGTTTCGATCTCTTTTACTTCGGCTTCAGCGCGACCAATGATCTCAGCTTTGGCAGCAGGGATAGTAAAGTCGTTTACACCGATAGAAGAACCTGACTTGGTAGAGAAGTCATAACCCATGTACATCAAGCGGTCAGCGAAAATTACGGTCGCTTTTAAGCCGACTACGCGATAGCAATAGTTGATCGCAGCAGAGATCGCTTTTTTCACCATTGGGCGGTTAATCATTTCCAGCGGCATGCCTGCTGGGCAGATTTCCCAAAGTAATACGCGGCCAACAGTGGTGCTAACCAGCTTGATGGTAGTGGTCTTTTCGCCTTCTTCGCCAATCAAGGTTTCACTCAAGCGCACTTTGATACGCGCCTGCAGGTCAACTTGTTTTGAGTAGTAAGCGCGCGATACTTCAGCTGGATCAGCAAACACCATGTTCTCGCCCTTGGCGTTAACACGGTCACGGGTCATCCAGTAGAGGCCCAATACCACGTCTTGTGACGGAACGATGATTGGCTCGCCTGACGCTGGAGAGAGAATGTTGTTGGTTGACATCATCAGTGCACGGGCTTCCAACTGAGCTTCAATCGTCAGTGGGACGTGAACTGCCATCTGGTCACCGTCGAAGTCCGCGTTGTACGCAGAACATACGAGTGGGTGCAGTTGGATTGCCTTACCTTCAATCAGTACCGGCTCAAATGCCTGAATACCAAGACGGTGAAGGGTTGGCGCACGGTTCAGGAGAACCGGATGTTCGCGGATGACTTCGTCGAGGATATCCCATACGACAGCCTCTTCGCGCTCAACCATTTTCTTGGCGGCTTTGATCGTTGTAGCCAGACCACGCAATTCGAGCTTGCTGAAAATAAACGGCTTGAACAATTCCAATGCCATTTTCTTCGGCAGACCGCACTGATGCAGACGCAGAGTTGGGCCTACTACGATTACCGAACGACCGGAGTAGTCAACACGCTTACCAAGCAGGTTTTGACGGAAACGACCTTGTTTACCTTTGATCATGTCAGCCAAAGATTTCAGCGGACGCTTGTTGGAGCCGGTGATTGCACGACCGCGACGACCATTATCAAGCAGCGCATCTACTGCTTCTTGCAGCATACGCTTTTCATTGCGCACGATAATATCGGGAGCATTCAAATCAAGCAGACGCTTCAAACGGTTGTTACGGTTAATAACGCGACGATACAAATCGTTCAAGTCAGAAGTCGCAAAACGACCGCCATCAAGTGGAACCAATGGACGCAAATCTGGCGGTAGTACCGGCAGCACTTCCATTACCATCCACTCAGGCTTATTGCCAGAGAAGAAGAAAGCTTCCAAGAGCTTCAAGCGCTTGGAGTATTTTTTGATTTTGGTTTCGCTAGTGGTATTCGGAATTTCTTCACGCAGACGTTGGATTTCTGATTCCAAATCGATAGCACGCATCAAAGTCTGAATCGCTTCAGCACCCATTTGCGCTTCGAATTCGTCACCGAACTCTTCCATTGCTTCGAAGTACTGCTCGTCAGAGAGCAATTGACCGCGTTCCAAAGTAGTCATACCTGGCTCGGTCACTACGTAGGATTCAAAATAGAGCACGCGCTCGATATCGCGCAGGGTCATATCCAGCAACAAACCGATACGGCTCGGCAGTGATTTCAAAAACCAAATATGCGCAACCGGGCTAGCCAGTTCGATGTGGCCCATACGCTCGCGGCGCACTTTAGCCAAAGTAACTTCAACGCCGCACTTCTCGCAGATAATGCCGCGATGCTTCATGCGCTTGTACTTACCACACAAGCACTCGTAATCTTTTACTGGCCCAAAGATTTTGGCGCAGAATAGACCTTCGCGCTCAGGCTTGAAGGTACGGTAGTTAATAGTCTCAGGCTTTTTTACTTCGCCAAATGACCATGAACGAATCATTTCAGGTGATGCCAAGCTAATACGAATAGAGTCGAATTCTTCGACTTGTCCCTGGGACTTGAGTAAATTCAGTAAGTCTTTCAAGGCGCTTTCTCCTGTTGGCTCCGGGGGAGCTTTCATTAAACTTCGAGGCAAATTCTTTGGTGTTACTGGTTCCGGGCTACGGCCAGTATCGGCAGGGTTAGTGCAGACACTGGCGCGCAAGCTTGAGCATTAATCGTCTTGCTCAAGCTCGATGTTGATACCCAGAGAGCGGATTTCCTTAACGAGTACGTTGAAGGATTCCGGCATGCCGGGTTCCATACGATGGTCGCCATCAACGATGTTTTTATACATCTTGGTACGACCTGCAACGTCATCCGACTTAACAGTAAGCATTTCCTGCAAGGTGTAAGCGGCGCCGTATGCTTCAAGCGCCCACACTTCCATCTCACCGAAACGTTGACCACCAAATTGCGCTTTACCACCCAGAGGTTGTTGCGTAACCAGACTGTACGAACCAGTTGAACGTGCATGCATCTTGTCGTCCACCAAGTGGTTCAACTTGAGCATGTACATGTAGCCAACGGTCACAGGACGAGTGAATTGGTCTCCGGTACGGCCATCGTAAAGGATAGATTGACCGGTATCGGACAAGCCAGCCAAACGCAGCAAGGCCTTGATTTCATGCTCTTTGGCACCGTCAAATACCGGAGTAGCCATAGGCACACCATCGACCAGGTTTTTCGCCAGATCCAAAATTTCTTTGTCACTGAAAGAAGCAAGATCTTCTTTTGCAGCAACGTCACCAGTCTTGTTGTAGATGTCTTCAAGGAATGCGCGAACATCAGCAACTGCTTTTTGCTCCTGCAACAACTTGTTGATCTTAACGCCCAGACCTTTAGCGGCCATACCCAAGTGCATTTCCAACACCTGACCCACGTTCATACGTGAAGGTACACCGAGCGGGTTGAGGACGATATCAACAGTCTCGCCATTTTCGTCGTAAGGCATATCTTCAATCGGCATGATTACCGAGATAACACCTTTGTTACCGTGACGACCGGCCATCTTATCGCCAGGCTGAATGCGGCGCTTGATAGCGAGGTAGACCTTAACGATTTTCAGTACGCCCGGAGCCAGATCATCGCCAGTAGACAGCTTGCGTTTTTTATCTTCAAAACGCTCGTCGAGAATCTTGCGACGCTCAGCCAACTGCTCTTCGGCGCGATCAATTTGCTCATTCAACGCATCTTCATTCATGCGCAGCTTGAACCACTGATCTTTTTCCAGACCATCAAGGGTTTCGTGAGTCATGGCTTCGCCTTTCTTCACGTTTTTACCTGACGCAACTATCTGACCTACCAATGCCGAACGAAGACGCTCGAAAGTAGCCGTTTCAACAATACGGTATTCTTCGTTCAAGTTTTTGCGCACTTCATCAAGCTGTGCTTTTTCAATTTCGAGACTACGCTGATCTTTTTCCAGACCATCGCGGGTAAACACCTGTACGTCAATTACAGTACCCTTGGTGCTTGAAGGCACACGCAAGGAAGTATCTTTAACGTCAGAGGCTTTTTCACCGAAGATTGCACGCAACAGTTTTTCTTCTGGCGTCAGTTGGGTTTCACCCTTTGGCGTTACCTTACCAACTAGAATATCGCCACCGCCTACTTCCGCTCCGATATACACGATGCCGGATTCATCAAGCTTGCTCAGCGCACTCTCACCAACGTTCGGAATATCAGCAGTGATTTCTTCACTGCCCAGCTTAGTATCACGCGCAATACAGGTTAATTCCTGGATATGGATGGTAGTGAAACGATCTTCTTGTACAACGCGTTCTGACACCAGAATCGAGTCTTCGAAGTTGTAACCGTTCCACGGCATGAAGGCGATGCGCATGTTTTGGCCAAGCGCCAATTCACCCATATCAACTGAGGGGCCATCGGCCAGAATATCGCCGCGGGATACTGAATCACCCATGCTTACGATAGGGCGTTGGTTGATACAGGTGTTTTGGTTAGAGCGGGTGTATTTGATCAAGTTGTAGATATCTACCCCGGCATCGCCAGCTTCAACTTCATCGTGATGTACTTTTACCACGATACGACCAGCGTCAACGCTATCGATGATTCCGCCGCGCTTGGCAACCACACACACACCTGAGTCAGAGGCAACATTACGCTCCATACCCGTACCCACCAACGGCTTTTGCGAGCGCAGGGTTGGTACAGCTTGACGCTGCATGTTTGAGCCCATCAACGCACGGTTGGCGTCATCGTGCTCAAGGAATGGAATCAAGGATGCCGCAACAGACACTACCTGACGCGCCGACACGTCCATATATTGAACGTCAGCTGGGCCCTTCAAGGTAAATTCATTGAGGTGACGTACGGAAACTAAATCCTCTGTCAAATTTCCACCGGCATCCAAGGTTGCTGATGCCTGTGCAATTACATAATCAGATTCATTGATCGCAGAAAGGAAATCAATTTCATTGGTCACTTTACCGTTAATCACTTTACGATACGGGCTCTCAAGGAAACCGTAATTGTTAGTGCGGGCATAGGTAGCCAAAGAGTTGATCAAACCAATGTTCGGACCTTCCGGAGTTTCGATTGGACATACACGACCATAGTGAGTCGGATGCACGTCACGAACCTCAAAACCTGCACGCTCACGAGTCAAACCGCCTGGGCCAAGCGCAGAGACACGGCGCTTGTGCGTGATCTCTGACAGCGGGTTGTTTTGGTCCATAAACTGTGACAGCTGTGAAGAACCAAAGAATTCTTTTACTGCGGCAGCCACTGGCTTGGCGTTGATCAAATCCTGTGGCATCAAACCTTCGCTTTCTGCCATGGACAAACGTTCTTTCACCGCACGCTCAACACGCACCAATCCCACACGGAATTGGTTTTCGGCCATTTCACCCACAGAGCGCACACGACGGTTACCCAAGTGATCAATATCATCCACAACGCCTTTACCGTTACGGATTGAGATCAAGGTTTTCATCACATCAACGATATCATCGTTAGAGATAGTGCCCTCGCCAGTTTCGGCTTCGCGACCAAGACGACGATTAAACTTCATACGGCCTACCGCAGAAAGATCGTAACGCTCTTGCGAGAAGAATAAATTCTGAAACAGGGCTTCAGCTGACTCTTTGGTTGGCGGCTCGCCAGGACGCATCATGCGATAAATTTCAACCAGGGATTCCAAAGCAGTACGTGTTGGATCAACACGCAAGGTTTCGGAAATAAATGCACCGCAATCCAATTCATTGGTGTAGAGAGTCTCAACATCAGTGACGCCAGCGGCAACCAATTTTGAAAGCACATCAGCGGTAATTTCAGTGTTGCACTCAAACAGCAACTCACCACTGCGAGTGTCGATAATATCTTTGGCAAGTGCACGGCCTAACAAATACTCAGATGGAACGTCCATCTGATTAACACCGGCTTTTTCCAATTGACGAATATGGCGCGCAGTAATGCGGCGCCCTTCTTCAACAATAATATTGCCTTTATCATCTTTAATATCAAAAGTCGCCACATCGCCGCGCAGACGCGATGGAACTACAGCGTAACTAAACTGACCATCTTTACCCAGAATAAAAGTACTGGTTTCAAAGAACATTGCCAGCATTTCTTGCGAACTAAAGCCTAATGCGCGCAGCAAAATAGTGGCCGGCAGCTTACGGCGACGGTCAATACGAACGTAGAGAAGATCCTTTGGATCGAATTCAAAGTCCAACCATGAACCACGGTAGGGAATAATACGTGCGGAATAAAGCAGCTTGCCCGATGAGTGGGTCTTGCCCTTGTCGTGATCGAAGAATACACCAGGAGAGCGATGCAACTGGGATACGATCACGCGCTCGGTACCATTAATAACAAAGGTACCATTGTCGGTCATGAGCGGAATTTCGCCCATATACACTTCTTGTTCTTTAATGTCTTTGATCGCCTTATTAGAGGACTCGCGATCATAAATAATCAAACGCACTTTCACGCGCAGGGGGACGGCATAAGTAACGCCACGCAGAATACACTCGTTTACATCAAACGCCGCTTTGCCAAGGTTGTAGCTCACGTATTCGAGAGCGGCATTACCTGAGTAGCTAACGATTGGAAAAACGGAACGGAATGCAGCGTGCAGCCCCATATCATCACGCTTACTAGGCGCAGTATCTGCTTGAGTAAACTTTCTGTAGGAATCTAACTGAATCGCCAAAAGGTAAGGTACATCCATTACGTGCGGCAGTTTGCCAAAATCCTTGCGGATACGTTTTTTCTCAGTATATGAGTAAGCCATCTGTATTCCCCAGCTTGTTCGCGGATCGGGCTTGATCGCAGCCATGAAAACGCATGTGCGTTTCTTTGTAAAAACTTAAAACTCGACAAACTTGCGATTACATTTACAGTAATCAATGGCGCATCTGGTGCTTGCCATTTTTCAGTACCACTACAGTTTTAAACCGGGACTCTTCTGAAAACAGAAAAAGGCTGGCAAGCAAATGCTCACCAGCCTAGTGTCCAAACTGTAAATGGACCGCAGCACAGGCGCAGAATTATTTAACTTCTACAACTGCACCAGCTTCTTCCAACTTGGCTTTTGCTGCATCAGCATCAGCTTTGGAAACAGCTTCTTTAACCGCTTTAGGTGCAGCCTCAACCAAGTCTTTAGCTTCTTTCAGGCCAAGACCAGTCAGCTCACGAACAGCCTTAATTACGTTAACTTTCTTGTCACCGATAGATGAAAGAATTACGTCGAACTCGGTTTGCTCTTCAGCAGCAGCGACTGGACCAGCAGCTACAGCTACAGTAGCAGCAGCAGCGCTAACACCGAATTTTTCTTCCATTGCAGAGATCAACTCAACAACGTCTTTAACAGACATTTCTGCGATGGCATTGATGATATCGTCTTTAGTCAGAGACATGTCTCAATTCCTAATTAATGGAGCGTTTTGCTCGTTAAATCTAAAGTAAGCTCTAATCGAATGATTAAGCAGCTTGCTGTTCTTTTTGATCGCGAACGGCCGCAATAGTGCGAACCAGTTTGCCGGCTGAAGCTTCTTTCATCACGCTCATCAGACGAGAAATAGCTTCGTCGTATGTTGGCAAAGTAGCCAGCATAGCGATGTTCACTAACTCGCCTTCAAAGGCAGCAGCTTTCAACTCAAACTTGTCATTTTCTTTAGCAAAATCCTGAAGGATGCGCGCACCAGCACCAGGATGAACCGTAGAGAATGCAATCAGAGTTGGTCCTACGAATTTGTCTGCGAGACATTCATAAGCTGTACCTTGCACAGCGCGACGGGCCAATGTGTTACGGACGACCTTTACCCAGACGCCAGCTTCACGGGCCTGCTTACGCAGAGCAGTCATTTTGCCAACAGTTACGCCGCGAGAATCAGCGATAACAGCAGACAGAGCGCTCTTTGCAGCGTCTTGGACTTCAGCGACGATCGCCTTTTTGCCTTCAAGACCTAATGCCACGGGATTACTCCTGCATTGACAAATCCTTTCTGTTTATAAAAAACAAAAACAGATTTATCGTTAACTACCAGCCCCAATAAAATTATCGGGGCCACTATTCGGTGAAGTCATTCGTCAACATTTTGTAACACTAAGCCTGTTACATTAGTTGACTGAATAGGGTCTCACCATCTGCGTAGGCGGCTTGCATTAAGTCCCAGCAATTTACTTACGAAAATTACTTTAGACACCTACGGTCTTTGACGGCCCGCTCAATCAAGCGGACCCCAAAGTTCTTTGTGCGCGAGCGAATTAAATCGCGAGCGACGCTTGATCAATTACCAAGCCTGGGCCCATGGTAGAACTCAAGGAAATTTTCTTGATGTAAATACCTTTTGATGTTGCTGGCTTGGCTTTTTTCAGATCACTAATCAGTGCTTCCAAGTTTTCTTTGATAGCAATAGCATCAAATGAAATCTTACCTAAACCACCGTGAACAATACCGCCCTTCTCAGCGCGATAACGGATCTGACCTGCTTTAGCATTTTTAACTGCAGTAACTACATCAGGAGTTACAGTGCCAGTTTTAGGGTTTGGCATCAGGCCACGAGGACCGAGCACTTGCCCCAACTGACCAACTACACGCATTGCATCAGGACTGGCGATAACTACGTCAAAATCCATCTTGCCCGCTTTAATTTCCGCCGCCAATTCATCCATACCAACAAACTCAGCACCAGCTGCTTTTGCAGCTTCAGCGTTCGCACCTTGGGTGAATACAGCAACGCGCACTGACTTACCATTACCATGAGGCAGGGTAGTAGCACCGCGAACGGACTGATCAGACTTACGCGGATCAATACCGAGGTTCACAGACACATCAACAGTCTCTGCAAATTTAACATTGGAGATGTCTTTCAACAGCGCAACAGCTTCTTCGATTGAATACTGTTTGGTTGAATCAACTTTCTCATTAATAGCACGTTGACGCTTGGTAATTTTAGCCATCTTATACTCCCTCCACTTCCAGGCCCATTGAACGCGCAGAACCGGCGATAGTGCGCACAGCTGCATCCATATTAGATGCAGTCAGGTCTGCCATTTTGGTAGTTGCAATGGTTTCCAACTGAGCGCGGGTTACCTTGCCAACCTTGTTGGTGTTGGGACGACCACTTCCACTGGTGATGCCAGCCGCTTTCTTTAACAAGAAAGACGCCGGTGGAGTTTTCATTACAAATGTAAAGCTACGGTCACTGTATACACTGATAATCACAGGTACTGGCGAACCAACTTCCATGCCTTGCGTTTGCGCATTGAAAGCTTTACAGAATTCCATAATGTTAACACCATGCTGACCCAATGCTGGACCAACCGGTGGACTTGGGTTTGCTTTGCCAGCTGCAACTTGCAACTTAACGTAAGCGGTTACTTTTTTTGCCATGATATTGCTCCCCTATGGGTGATAGCGCCTCAACCAGACCTTTGGCAAAATCTGGCGTCTCAGGCTCCCCGCCTTGGCAAAGACCAAGGACACGAAAACCCCTCTTCGCATAGCGAAGAAGGGCATTTAAAAACTATTTAGCGCTTAGGTTTTTTCGACCTGACTAAATTCCAACTCAACGGGTGTTGAGCGGCCAAAAATTAATACTGCTACGCGCAGCTTATTCTTGTCGTAATTCACTTCTTCAACAACACCATTAAAATCGTTGAATGGCCCGTCAATGACACGAACCATCTCGCCCGGCTCAAATATGGTTTTTGGCTTCGGCTTTTCAATAGAATCATCAACACGACGCAAAATTGCATCCGCTTCTTTTTCAGTAATTGGAGCCGGTTGATCTGCTTTTCCACCAATAAAGCCCATGACCCGGGGAGTATCTTTTACCAGATGCCATGTATCGTCGTTTAACTCCATTTGCACCAATACATAACCTGGGAAAAACTTTCTCTCGCTTTTGCGTTTTTGTCCGCCGCGCATCTCGATTACTTCTTCAGTGGGCACAAGAATCTCACCGAAGCTTTCTTCCATACCATAGAGCGCAACACGGTCACGCAGAGAGGCTGCCACTTTTTTTTCATAGCCAGAATAGGCATGCACTACGTACCAACGCTTGGCCATACTCATCTACCCTATGATATTAGAAGCAATAAAGCCGAAAAGCGTATCAAGCAACCAGAGGATGATTGCCATTACAAAAACCACCGCCAACACTATCAGCGTTGTCTGATTTGTTTCCTGGCGACTAGGCCATACAACTTTGCGCAATTCAACTAAGGCGCCACGTACCACATCAGCTATTGAAGTGCCCTTCGCCGTTTGCAAAGCAACAAATACCGCAACCGCTGCCAGAACCAGCAACCCCAATGCGCGATATAAAATAGATTCAGCAGAGAAATGAGAGTTTCCGACAACACCTGCAGCAACTATAGCCACAACCAAAAGCCACTTAATAGCATCCAGTCGGTAAACTTTTTCTTCAGTATTAGCAGTCATTATTGCGCAAAACCTTCATGAAATTTGGCAGGCCAGGAGGGACTCGAACCCCCAACACCCGGTTTTGGAGACCGGTGCTCTACCAATTGAACTACTGGCCTAACATAACTGAAGCAGCTGTGATGCGGCAGAGCTTTACTTACTGCCGCACACAGATTAATTACTGAAGGATTTTGGCAACAACACCAGCACCAACAGTACGACCACCTTCACGGATAGCGAAGCGCAAGCCCTCTTCCATCGCGATTGGGTGAATCAAGGTCACAACCATTTGCACGTTGTCACCTGGCATTACCATTTCTACGCCTTCCGGCAATTCAACAGCACCAGTTACGTCGGTGGTGCGGAAGTAGAACTGTGGGCGATAGCCTTTAAAGAATGGAGTGTGACGACCACCCTCTTCTTTAGACAATACGTACACTTCTGATTGGAATTTGGTATGCGGTGTTACCGAGTTTGGCTTAGCCAATACTTGACCACGCTCAACGTCATCACGCTTGGTACCGCGCAACAGAACACCAACGTTCTCACCTGCACGACCTTCGTCGAGCAACTTACGGAACATTTCAACGCCAGTACAGGTGGTTTTAACGGTGTCTTTCAGACCAACGATAGCGATCTCTTCACCCACCTTAACAACGCCACGCTCTACACGGCCGGTTACCACAGTACCGCGACCAGAGATAGAGAATACGTCTTCTACTGGCATCAGGAATGGTTGGTCGATAGCACGTACTGGCTCAGGGATGTAGCTGTCCAGCGCCTCAACTAGCTTGCGCACAGCTGAAGTACCCAGACCGTTCTCGTCTTCGCCGTTCAATGCCATCAGAGCAGAACCAGCGATGATTGGAGTGTCGTCACCTGGGAAATCATAGGTAGACAGCAGCTCACGGAGCTCCATTTCTACCAATTCCAACATTTCGTTGTACTCTTCAGTACCTACACCACCACAGTCTTCCGCCAACAAGTCAGCCTTGTTCAGGAATACTACAATGTAAGGAACACCTACTTGACGAGACAAGAGGATGTGTTCACGGGTTTGTGGCATTGGACCGTCGGTCGCACCACACACCAGAATTGCACCATCCATCTGCGCTGCACCGGTGATCATGTTTTTCACATAGTCGGCGTGGCCTGGGCAGTCAACGTGAGCGTAGTGACGGATTGCTGAGTCATACTCTACGTGTGAGGTGTTAATGGTAATACCGCGTGCCTTTTCTTCCGGCGCGTTGTCGATACCATCATAAGCAACGAATGCGCCGCCCCAGCTTTCTGCACACACGCGGGTCAACGCGGCGGTCAGTGTGGTTTTACCGTGGTCAACGTGACCAATGGTGCCCACATTAAGGTGGGGTTTGTTACGTTCAAACTT
>CAIOHY010000250.1 GCA_903858205.1 uncultured Cellvibrio sp. | reverse complement strand
CTCATGTTGGCAAGAAATTCTGCTTTACTGTGTGACGCAGCAAGCGCTTCGTCTTTGGCAGACATTAACTCGTGCGTGCGCGCTTGAATCATTTTCTCAAGATTTTGGCGGTTCACTTTAGCGGTGATCGTTAACAGCAGAATCAACAGGTTCGCGGCGACACTCAAACCAATAATGATATTGCGCGATACCAGATACGGCTCCATCGCCTCTGCAACATCCTGCTCGATGATCAGGCCCAATTCCATTTCATCCACCCACCGCCCCGCACCCGCGACCGCAACGTCACGATAGTCGGGATAGCCGACTTTGATTAGCCCTGCCTCGCGGTTAATTAAAAAATCCACCATATCGGTAAACGGCGATACGGCGCCATGCAGAGCCGATCGCCGCACTTCAGCACCTATGCGAACACTGTGCTGGTTGACTAGCGCGGTTTTATCCATTGCATCGGGAGCGAAACGCGCAGGCGTAATAAAACGACCGAGATGATCGATTGCGTAGATTTCACCAGAGCGGCCAGAACGCCCCTTAAAAAATAAGGGGAAAAAACTCGACTGGGCATTAAAGTGCAAACAAAAATAACCGGGTGTAGCGACGCCAGATTCAAACAACACACACATGAGTTGAACGAGACTTTCTGCAGATTGCGCGCCGGGTGATCGCATGCTTGCGACTGGTCGCGAAATGGCTGGCCGCTGTGCGAGCGCCTTATCCAAAACCTCAAGTATTTCGGGTAAATGCACTGGCTGCTTGATAGAGGTGCTGCCGCTCGCGGCAACCAATACGCGTTCATGATTGATTACCGAAAAGCCTTCAAAACCCATCACAATCAAAACTGGAGATATCCACTCGCGCAGGGCTTCTTGGGAGTTCTCATTAGCGCCTTCTTCCAATAACACTTGCGTTAATAGCGCCTTACCCTGCGTCGAGTTTGCCAGCAGCTGGATAGCTGCGTGATTTTGCTGCTGCCAGAGCAGGATGATCTCCGTGAAAGAGTTGAGTGATGTTTGCAAATGCTCGCGCACGATTCGCTCTTGGCTGGAATAGACATGGCGTAATGCGAGGCTAGTGAAAAAAACCAGCAACACCATAGCCAGTGCTGCTGATAACAGGGTGGGATTAACCAGCGTGAGAAAACGAAAGTATTTAGTTACCCAAGACGTGTTTGGCATATGGTGTGGTTACGTTGCAAATCCTGCTCTACCCAGCTCATCAGTTCGCGCTCCGGCATTGGCCGCGCCAACAGGAACCCCTGCGCCTGCTTACAACCCAGGCTTTTGAGCAAGTGTAGCTCGGCTTCGGTCTCTACACCTTCAGCAACCGTCGTAATTCCCAAACCTTGGCCCATTTCGATAGCTGATCGCAAAATATTGCGAATATATTGCCGCGCCGGCGCACTCCTGATAAACGCGCGGTCAATTTTCAATTCTGAAAACGGAAAACGGGACAGCTGCTGCAGGGACGAAAAACCAGTGCCGAAATCATCAATAGAGACACCAAAACCGCGTAAGCGCAGACGGCTTATAGTCGCCAATGCCGAAGGCAGATCAACAACCAATGCGCTCTCGGTAATTTCAAAGGTAATAAAGTGCGCGGGAATCCCTTTGCGAATAACTCGTTGGATAATTTCATTGGCAAGATTGAATTCAGCAAGCGACTTGGCCGACAAATTAATCGCCACCGGAATGTAGCGTTCCTTTTCCCACCAGCTATTCATATCCTGCAACACCTGATCGAGTACCGATAAGGTCAGGGCGCCAATCAGATCCTGCTCCTCAGCGAGCGGAATAAAAACACTGGGAGGAATCCAATCACCTTGCGGATTTTTCCAGCGTGCCAGTGCTTCCACACCAGCGATTCGCATGGATTCGAGATCAATTTTGGGCTGATAGTGAACCTGGATTTTGGCGCGGTCTAACGCAATTTTTAGCTGCTCCACATCCGTTACGACTGGCGCATGGATTTGATCCGGGCACGCCACGTCCACGTGATAACTATTCAATGCATCGACCAGCTCGGCCTGACTCACAGGCTTACGAAAAGCGCCCAGTAGTTGAATACCCAGGGCCTCAGCCATAGTGGCGACAGCACTGATCAGCACTTCATCGGAACTGCTGACGAGTACCACCGCCGGCTTGCATGAGAGTTGCGCAAGTTGTTGCAATACTTCAATGCCATCCATTACCGGCATTTCCAGATCCAACAACATAACGGCAGGAATCGGTTGGAGCTGCGCGAGTTGATCAAGCGCCATTTTGCCATCCGCCGCTTCATACAGATGACTAATACCAAAAGCGCTCAAACAACTGTGCGCACTGAATCTATGCATGCTGCTATCGTCAACCACCATCACACCTTGTTGCAGAATATTGTCATGCAAGTTGAGCGGCGCGTTGTTATTGGTCCACGTATTGTGTGAAATCATAGGTCACTCACTGGCTCCCGCGAATACGGAAGAAGGCTCAATTGATGAAAGTAATCGCTCGCTTCACGCCCGACCGCTAAATTAATGACTGGCGGCGCGCTTGAACGCGCTCACCCCCACCAGGGGTTTGCGATAAATCGATGGTTTAACCAGATTGATATTAAGATTCAAACCCTGAACACTTTCACAGTGCCCCAGTATTAACCAACCGCCAGGACGCAGTGATTGCAGCACATTCTCGATGACATGTTGTTTAGTGGCGTTATCAAAATACACCAGTACATTGCGCAAAAAGATCACGTCAAATTGTTCAACGGGTTCACGCGGATGTAAAAGATTATGCTGCTCAAAGGTAATGCGTGACCGCAGTGAAGGCGCAACCGCCAACATACCTTCATACTCATCAATGCCGCGACGGCAATATTTTTTTAAATAGTCTGCTGGAATCTGGTCGATACGTTCAGCGCGATAGACGCCGGTTCGCGCCCGCTCCAATGCCTTGCCTGAAATGTCGGTCGCTAAAATATCCCAGTCACATTTGCCTAACGTATCGGCCAATACCATTGCAATACTTTGCGGCTCTTCACCGGTTGCGGCCGCAGCACACCAGACGCGAATCTTGTGATGCCCTTGCTGTGGAATAATTTCATCGCGCAGAAAATGAAAATGTGCGGGTTCGCGGAAAAAATAGGTTTCGTTGGTGGTGAGTAAATCCAACATAACGCCGCATTCCTGAATACCTGCGGGGCTGGAAATATAATTGAAATAGGTTTCGTAATCTTTGTAGCCAAACAACTTCAGACGACGCCACAGGCGTCCGGTAACCATCGCCGCCTGCCCCTCTCCAATCACAATACCCGTAGTGCAATAAACGTAATTACGGATTTTTTGAAAAGCGGAAGGGCTGATGTGGGAATGTGTATTCATAATCCTGGCCGTTACTGGGTTCATCATGCTCGACACCAGGTGCCGGAATGGTTAACGAAATCGCGATGGCGCAACCCGGTGCTTTGGCGTGGCAAGGCACCGTCATTGGTTCCCAGTATGGTGATTTGGCAAAAAAGGCGTGAGAGTAAAAATACTCAGGAGATGTGAGGGATAACACCTAGAGCGATGGCTAACGACTCGCCACCGGCATCATAAAATCACGCATCAACTCCATGGCAGAGTTAACGCGTAATTTCTCCATGATACGTGCGCGATGATTTTCTACCGTGCGGACACTCAGATTGAGTTTTGCGGCTATATCCTTGCTGGACAGACCATCCAGCACTGCCTCTAGAACTTCCTGCTCTTTGGGCGTCAGTAGCGCGATGCGCGCTTCTCGAGTCGCCAACTGCAACCGCTGTTGATGAAGTTGTCGGCTCAGCGACAGTGCTGCCTGCAGTTTTTCCAGAAACTGGTGGCCATTGATGGGCTTCTCGACAAAATCAAAAGCGCCCTGCTTCATCGCCGCCACGGCCGCACTCACCTCGGCATAGCCGGTGACAATTATCAGCGGCGGGGGCACTGCGTAAGCTTGCTGCAAGACCTTGTGCAGTTGCAAACCACTAACACCCGGCATGCGCATATCGGTTATGACGCATTCGCAGGGGCGCGGGGAGTAGGCATCCAAAAAGGCTTCTGCACTACTGAAACATACAGGCTCAACACCGGTAGATTGAACAAGACCACTCATCAGCTCGAGAGTGATACTGTCATCGTCAATCAAATACGCCGTCGCTATAGCCGATATGTTCATGAAGCACTCGCTAGTTGAATCCACTGATCGATAAGCTAACCCCAATTGAGTGTAGCAGATGACGCCAAAATTACCGGCCTCTAACGCTTGCGTTCGCGGGGTATCTCCGCTAAAAAGCCGCCAACAATGCACATTGCTATTACCGTAGGTTTTTTACGGACAAGTTAAAACATGCTATAATGATCACCTAATTTGTAGAGGAAAGTACCATGCTGCACAAGTTTTCCGTAAAAAACTTCCGGAACTTCTCCGATTGGCTAACTTTTGACTTGTTCAGCCAGCAATACGAGTTTAACGAAAATGCGGTTCGGGACGGGAGCATCCAGCATGGAATGATCTACGGACCCAACGGTGGCGGAAAGTCGAACCTCGGCTTGGCTATGGTTG
>CAIOHY010000249.1 GCA_903858205.1 uncultured Cellvibrio sp. | reverse complement strand
TAATAGATTTGTTACCGCTATTCCCTGTTACGCTCAATGCGATAAAACATTCCATCCGCAGCGGCGAACCTCATTCAATACAACACACACAAAGCGACGCAGATGAAAAAAAGCGTTATTTTGACATTACTATTTATCCATTAATTTCAAGCACTCAACAAGGCGCTGTTATTCGTGTAGATGATGTCACCTTAAAAGTGACCATTGAAAACCTGATGATACAAAATGAAAAAATGTATTCGCTTGGTGAGGTAGCCGCAGGCATTGCGCATGAAATCAATAATCCCCTCAGTGTCGTTTTGCAGAACGTGCAAAACATTGTCCGCCGCACTGACACCAACTTTCCCATCAATCAAACTCGCGCAACAGAAATGGGCATCGATTTTCCACAGGTCACCGCGTATCTCAACGCGCGCGAAATACCGCAGATGCTAGATTCCATCCGCGAAGCGGGCGAGCGTTCAGCCACCATAGTGCGCAATATGCTGGAGTTTTCGCATAATTCACAGCGTAAGACCAGCTTGGTCGATATCAAACACCTCATCGAACAAACCATCACACTTAACCGCAGTAGCTACCCCAAGCCGCAAAGTGAGCATGCATTACAGATCGTCACTGAATTTGCCGATCCTCTCCCGCCAGTGCATGCGTCTGCACCGGAATTACAGCAGGTGCTACTAAATCTATTGCGTAATGCAAAGCAAGCACTAGCAAGTAGTGCGGTAGAACAACCTTGCATTTGGATCAGAGCCTATCCAGAAAACCATCATCTTGTGATCGAGGTTCAGGACAACGGCCCCGGTATGACCGATACTATTCGTCAGCACATCTTTGAACCCTTTTTTACTACCAAGGAATTGGGTTCAGGAACTGGCTTGGGCTTATCCGTTTCTTATTTCATTATCACCGAGCGCCACCAGGGAACGATTGATGTAAAAACTGCGCCCGGCAAAGGTAGCAACTTTGTTATCCAATTGCCTTTGCAGTAGCAAACCATTCTTCAATTTATCGTTTAGCGGGAAATAATAATGATTAACGCAAACTATTTTTACCTTGTGGTATTTGCTGCAGCAATGAGTGGCTGCGCGAACCAGCCCATCACAACTACAGATACTAACAACCTGGTCAAATCAGCGGCGTATGTTCTAAGCGAATCCGTGTATTTTTCTACCTTGTTTTCTACCTGCGCAACTCTAGGCGGCGACACCGAACTTGATGCAATTGATATCGAGCAAAACTGGATCAACGCAAACTCAACATTGGTTGCCGCTGCCGATAGCTATTACAGCCAACAGCAAGCCAATCATACATTTAGTTACGATGGAAAAACTCTCGCACCGGCCGCTATCCGCCTTGTGATGAATGCGCGCAATCGCGCAACGAATGAATTATCGCTGGCGCAACGCAGCCCGGTTAACAAACAAAAAACCTGTCAATTTCGATTAGCGCAAATCAGTGGCGACAAACTCCTATTGGCGAATGATCCGCAGATAGCGCCCTATCAGTCTGAATTGCTTGCACATCTGCCACTCGACCTCAATATCGCCAATGCACCGCAACTCGCAGGCAGCCTCGGTGGTACAGCTCAGGGAGCGTCCTATTTCAATATCTCCAAAGCACATGAATCCACCTGCCCCGCCGCCTATACACTGAGCATGGTCAATCAATGGCCGAATGAGGCCTATGCTAATTTCTGCGGTGAAAAAGCAGTTGCAGTTATTACCTGTGAATGGGGCAAATGCGAGACGAAGAAGTTATAATGCGTCATACCAAGCCGCAGCGACCTGCGGCTTGTTTCTTATTTTATGAGCCCCAGTATGACGCCCACAGATTTCTCTACCGCCAGCTACCAGCAGCAACTCGCCGAAAAAATCACTAAAATCAAGCAAGATTTTTCCGAATTCTCGCTACCGGAAATCAGTGTATTCAGCTCCCCCGAAAAAAATTACCGCATGCGCGCAGAATTTCGCGTGTGGCATCAACAAGAACGCACTGACTATGTGATGTTCACGCAGGACGAATTCAAACGCCCCTACCCGATCAATGAGTTTCCTGTTGGCTCCGCATTAATGAACCAACTCATGCCGCGCGTTTTGCAAGAAATAAATGGCGATGATGTGTTACGGCGCAAACTCTACCAAGTCGATTTTTTAACGACACAAAGTGGTCAAGCACTGGTGACCTTGATTTATCACAAACCGCTGGATGAAGCCTGGGTAGCAAAAGCACAAACACTTAAAAACACATTAGGAATCGATATTATCGGCCGCAGCCGCAAGCAACGCTTATTGGTTGAGCGCGATCATGTTGTTGAGCGATTGGCAGTTGCAGGACGGGAATATACTTACCAACAAGTAGAAGCAAGCTTCACTCAACCCAACGCAAAAATCTGCGAAGCCATGCTCACATGGGCGGTCGAAAATAGCAGAGGTTTGAACGGAGATTTATTGGAGCTCTATTGTGGTAACGGTAATTTTACATTGCCGCTTTCACAAAATTTCAGCAAGGTGTTAGCGACCGAAGTATCCAAAACTTCAGTAGAATCGGCGCAATTTAACATTGCCGCCAATCAGATCGACAATATCCAGATTGCCCGCATGTCGAGCGAGGAATTTTCCCAAGCAATGGACGGCGTGCGCGAATTTAATCGCCTGCGCCACGTGAATTTAGCGGATTATAATTTCTCTACCATTTTTGTCGATCCGCCGCGCGCGGGGCTAGACCCACATACCACCAGCATCACCCAGCGCTTTGAGAATATCCTTTACATCTCGTGCAATCCGGAAACACTGCGCGAGAATTTAAAAACGATTACTCAAACGCACCACATCAAAGCCTTTGCGATTTTTGATCAGTTTCCCTATACGCACCATGTCGAATGCGGCGTGGTGTTGCAGAAAAAATAAGCGGGAAAATTAGCACGCAAGCTCGCGCGTCATATAAATCGCGGGACAAGAATAGGATGCAAGGTTGTGTTGCTGGATTTCATCCAGCTGATTGCATTCATTAAAACCTAATTTCTGCCAAAAGGATTTGGAGTTTTGCACCGAGACTAGCGCCGCCGCACGCAGTTCGCGCTGCCGCGCTTCCGTCAACGCATGATTTACGAGCAGCGGTCCCAAGCCGCAACCTGCTGCCGATTTGCTAATGGCAAGATCGTGCAAATACAAGGCTGTTGATTCTGGCTTGTGTGCAAACTCACTGCCCCAAGGTGATACCTCGCCCAACGCTGACTGATAACCAACCAGATAGCCACAGACTTCACCAGCTCGTTCGATCACCCAGGATGTATCCGGCGTTTGCGCAAAGCGGGCGCGAATCACCTCGTCAGTTTCCAGAATTTCATCGATATAGGCTTCAGCCTGAATACGAATCACATCCGCAATATCGCTCAATCGCATAGCGCGACAAACAAACTCTAGCGTCATTTTCAAATAGCCCTAAAAATCCCGTCCCTGAATACGTTTGGCGGCATCCAACACGAAATCATTAAACGTGGCTTCGTGACGCAAACGTTCCAGATCAAATTTTTTCTGGTCGGCATTGGAAAGGTTTTGCCAAGCTTCCAAATATGGAATGTGATTGGTTTTTTCACGCAACTGATAAAAAGCGGAAAATTCCGTTTTTATATCGGCATTGACATCGAGTGAGTCCAATAGACCGGAAATACGAATACTGGCTTCAGTCAGCGTCAATTCGTCTTTATGAACTGCCTGCGCCAGAATCTGGATACTTTTATTAACCCATTCGCGCCGTTCAATTTGCGCTTTTTGATTGGCGGCTTCCAGCGCTTGTAGTTTAACTGCACGGTCTTTTTTCTGAAGATATACTTTGTAAACCAAACGGCCGGCGATAACCGCCAACACTAGAATAATTAATGCGCCCAAAATAACTAATATCAACAACATATTCATTGTTACTACGCTCTCAAAAAGTATTAACGCCCACCTGCATCATCAGACTGATCTACATCCAATAAAAGCTCTTCAGGCTCAAGCTCTGCACCTGCATCTTCCAACAGGTGTCCCGCAATGGTTTTTTTGGTTTTTGCACCCAAGCGGCGAATATCATCCACACGTTTCACCAGGTTGCCGCGCCCGGTTTGCAAACGATCACGCGCTTTGCTGTAAGCTTCTTGCGTTTTATTGAGCGAGTTACCAATCGCATCCAGAGATTCCAACAGCAATACAAACTGGTCATGCAATGCACCTGCTTCTTTGGCGATACGCTCGGCGTTTTTATTTTGCTTCTCGTAGCGCCAAATATTTTCTACCGTGCGCAAGGTCGCCAGAAGTGTTGTAGGGCTTACTAAAATAATATGGCGATCGTAAGCCTCGCGATACAAACCCGGCTCATGCTGCAAGGCAAACATAAAGGCCGCCTCAATAGGGATAAAAATAAAAACAAAATCGAGCGCTTTAATACCATCGAGCTTTTCATAGTCTTTAATACTCAAGCTTTTGATATGGCTGCGCAGCGAGTTAACGTGCGCAGTAAGATGTTGTTTGCGCTCAACCTCATCCTCCGCACTACAGAATTTTTCGTAATCGACCAACGAGCATTTCGCATCGATCACAATGTCTTTGTTTTCCGGTAGATGAATGATCACATCGGGCATCAGGCGTGAGCCATCAGTACCAGTGAAATTAACTTGCGTGTCGTACTCGCGGCCTTTTTGTAAACCAGACTCTTCTAGTAACCGCTCCAACACCACCTCACCCCAATTGCCCTGGGCTTTGCTATTGCCTTTGAGCGCTTGCGCAAGATTAACCGCGTCTTCACCGATTTTTTGTGCCTGCTTTTGCAGCTCTACCACTTGCCCGGAAAGGCGATTGCGCTCAGCGTTTTCTTTCTCATAAACATCTTCCACTTTCTTGCGGAATTCGGTGAGCTGTAACTTCAATGGATCGAGCGTATTGTCGAGCAGGCTTTTGCTGTTCAAGTTAAATTGCTGCTGCTTGTTCTCAAAAATTTTGTTAGCCAGATTTTCAAATTCTTTCGCCAATTCCACTCTGGCATTTTGCAAGAGCGCTAATTGTTCAGCGAAGTTCTTACGCTCCTGCTCCAAGCGGGTTTTAAGCTCGGTCGTTTCTTTTGCGAGCAATGTCAGCTGTTCATCTTTACGCAGGGATTGCTGTTGTAGCTCATCGAAGTGACGGGTTTTCTCGCGCAGCCCTGCAGTATCTTGTTGCGAAATTCCAAGTTGCTGTTGCAATTCAAACGCGTGTTGCTGGGCTGATTGCAATTGGCTTTTTATTTCAACCAGCTGCGACTTTAGCTGATTACCCTCCTGCTGCAATGATGCCTCGCGCAGTGCATGGCTGTGCTGCAATTGCTGTTGGGCAGCTTCCAGCTCATGGGTTTTGGCGAATACGGCCTGATCAAGGCGACGCCCAATAATCCAGTACACGATAAGAGCGCCGAAGACCAAGCCAGTAAGGGCGGCAATGAGGGTTAATACCGATGGATTCACTAAAAAACTCCAGAATGTAAAACGCGGCTAGGTTTTATCGGCCACGACCGTTAAAATCGCGGCCATTTTAGCAACATATCGCCGCCCTCAGGCCATTGATTTGACTCGCCCATGACTGATATCACCCAAACATTTCAAGCGCCCCGTGTTCTGGTATTTGATTCCGGTGTAGGCGGCTTGAGTGTTGCGCAAGAAATCCAGCAGCGCTTGCCGCAGGTTTCACTGATTTATGCTTCCGATAATGCCTTCTTCCCCTACGGCACCAAAGGTGAGGCAGAGCTGATCGCGCGCGTGGATCAGGTTATCAACCAGCTTTTGCTGCGCTATCACGCCGATATCCTCGTCATCGCCTGCAACACCGCCAGCACCCTCACCCTGCCCCATTTGCGCAGCAAGTTGAGCTTGCCGATTGTCGGTGTTGTACCCGCAATCAAACCCGCTGCGCCGATGAGCAAAACCGGTGTGATCGGCCTGCTGGCCACACCCGCCACAGTTGCGCGCCCCTACACCCATGAATTAATTCGCGAATACGCAACAAATAGCGAAGTGATTTCATTGGGCAGCAGCGAGCTGGTGCAGATCGCCGAACAAAAATTGCGTGGCGAAGTGATTGAGGCAGATGTGATTGGCAGAATCGCGCAGGAATTGATGCGTGCAGATCACGCCGAAAAAATGGACGTTTTAGTATTGGCCTGCACCCACTTCCCGCTATTAAAAGAAGAATTGAAACAACACCTGCCTGCGCAACTGAAATTAATTGATTCAGGCGAGGCCATCGCACGGCGAGTTGAGTTTTTACTTGCTGATGCTGCAGAACCACCGGCCGATTATCGAGCCGAACATATCGCCTTATTTACCAAAGCGACTAAGGC
>CAIOHY010000248.1 GCA_903858205.1 uncultured Cellvibrio sp. | reverse complement strand
CTTGAAAGTTTGCGATTCATAACTTAGCTGGGATTTGCACGTACTATTTTCCCATATGCTTCCCAGCCTTAATTGGCCAAGGGAAGTAATAGGAACTTGACGTAGGATTTGGCTATCACTCAAGCCTTCCGATGTAAGCTCTCGGAAGGATACAACAACGTTAGGTTGAGATTGATCTCTCAAGTTTTTGTAAATTCCACCGTACCACCACGCTACCCAAGGCTTGTCATTTTTATAAAGGTTGTCTTTCAGAGAAACTTGGCTTGCAAGGAGCTCATATGGCCTGCGAAGGGGTATGGGCATTTGTAATCACATCCAGTGGAAAGCAGATGCAATTATTAATGGCGTCAATTTATAAAGTCAAAACTCAGTCGCAATTATTTCAAAAATGTCGCAGTTATTTTAAAAAGTCACATCCGCCGCCAACCAGTGCAATCGCCGAGGCGGTATGGTGCGGGGCGCGAAAGGGGCGCCTGCACCCATGATAATCTTGCGATTGGGCGGCGACCGAATAAATCGCCGCGACATCCAACATCTCCCGCTCGCTCAGACGGGGCAATATGCCCGGTAGACGGCTGGCCAGCATGGTTTTGCCTGTGCCCGGCGGGCCGTAAAACAGCAGGTTGTGACCACCACTGGCAGCGATTTCCAGAGCGCGTTTCGCATGCGATTGGCCTTTTACATCAAGGATATCGAGCGCGTCTTCGGTGAACTCGTCGCCATCTTGCGCTGCCACCGCTTGTGGCAGAGATTCCCGTTGGTGCAAATGTGCACAGACTTGCAATAAATTGTCTGCACCAAATACGCGCGTGATGCTGCTAAAGGCCGCCTCTTTGGCATTGGCACTGCTAATAATCAAGTCACGCGCCGCATCACCGCAGGCGAGCGCGGCGGGTAGCGCCGCACTAATTGGTCGCAGTTCGCCCGAAAGCGCGAGCTCTCCCAGAAATTCGTAGCCCTCCAGTTGCTCCAGCGGAATCTGCCCTGATGCGGCGAGTATTCCGAGTGCAATGGGCAAATCGTAGCGGCCGCCCTCTTTGGGGAGATCGGCGGGCGCCAAATTGACGGTGATACGCTGGGCAGGGAACTCAAGATGGCTGTTGATCAAGGCGCTGCGTACCCGATCCTTGCTTTCTTTTACGGCAGTTTCGGGTAGCCCGACGATCGAGAGGCTAGGCAAGCCGTTGGAGATATGGACTTCGACAGTGACTTGGGGAGCATTGATGCCGAGTTTGGCGCGTGAATTTACGATGGCGAGTGACATTGACGATCCTTGTGGTTGTTTTTGAACGATTTTTTCGCTGCACCGCAAACCTTGCGGTGAATCGCCGTGCGACTATAAATCAATCAGGGCGCAGAAAACAATGGCTTGGATGGCCTTAGGTTACTGCTCCAGTCGCCTCAACTCCTCTTCAAGTGCCCCCAGTCTTTGCCGCGTGCGTAGGAGTACTGCGGCTTGCGCATCAAACTCCTCTCGCGTCACCAAATCCAGACGTGCCAATGCTGCTTGTAGTGCCAAATGAAGCTCAGTGTTCGGCAGTATCGCCCCGGCGTTGGGAATTTGGACGCGCAATTCGTCCAGTAGTCGCTGAGCCAGATCTTTAATCATATTGCCCTCATGGTTTGCGTTATTTGCCCTTTTCCTTTGCCGGAGTTTACCTCTTCCCTGCCAATGTGACACCCATCAGCTAAAAATCCGCGTTGCTCAAGCGCGACAATATGTTGTTTTCAATGCCTGTGTTCATTGTTGGTGCCTGTTGTTTGTTGTGTTGATCAAATTTGGTGCATCGGCTCTATGCGAACTTGGATATTTTCTTTGTCGAGCTTAAGGATAAACGCTATCTATATGATTTTCATGGGGTTTATGAAATTGGCCTACTCTGTGCAAAATCGTCCTCGAGTACGTTGAGCAGTATTTCCGGTGTTTCCCGCGCCTTTCGGTGCGGGAATTTTTTCAGGAGTGCAGGTAATGAAATTGGTAACAGCGATTATCAAGCCGTTCAAGCTGGATGTGGTGCGTGAAGCACTCTCCGATATCGGCGTGCACGGCATGACAGTGACCGAAGTAAAAGGTTTTGGTCGTCAGAAAGGCCATTCCGAACTCTACCGTGGGGCAGAGTACGTGGTGGATTTTTTGCCGAAGACAAAAGTAGAAATTGCCGTTTCAGACGCTGAAGCTGATTCAGTGGTTGAGGCCATCAGTAAAGCTGCGAACAGCAGCAAGATCGGTGACGGCAAGATCTTTGTATCCAATTTGGAGCAGGTGGTGCGTATCCGCACCGGCGAAACCGGCGACCAAGCATTGTAATTCACTTTTAATAAACAGACGGGGAAAGACCAATGGAAGAGAATATTTATCATCTTCAATATGCGATGGACACCTTTTACTTTTTGGTAATGGGTGCTCTGGTGATGTGGATGGCAGCTGGTTTTG
>CAIOHY010000247.1 GCA_903858205.1 uncultured Cellvibrio sp. | reverse complement strand
GCGGGAATAGCTCAGTTGGTAGAGCATAACCTTGCCAAGGTTAGGGTCGCGAGTTCGAGTCTCGTTTCCCGCTCCAGTTTTACGCAATTCACTTCGTAGTATTAATTTCTTAAGAACTCTGCAGACACAACATTTGCCCACTTGGGCATAACGCATTCCTTTGCGTTTGAATCGTTGTTAATGCATGCCCATCGATTTTGCTCGCGCTTCCCTATAGCTGAAAGGCACATGTTGCTGTTTAGCTTCTTCACGCTGCTCGTCCAGTCGCTGAAAAACAGAGATTTCTTCATCTGGCATATAATGCAGGCAGTCACCACCAAAAAACCAAAGTAAGTCGCGATAGAGTAGTGGCATCAAGTGCGGGTAAGTGCCTACAACGCGACACATTAACAGCTGTCCTTGTTCCAGGAAGTCGCCATCCTCTGGTTGCTGCTGCAATTGCGCGAGCGCGATGAGAAACTCTTGATCATCCTCGTTCGGGAATTCGGTGTTAAAGGGTGGTAATTGTTGGATTTGCGCGCTGAAGGCCGCGAGTAACTCCAGGTGATATGTGTAATACTCTTGATCGTAAATAGAGGGTTCTGAACTTGAAATTGACATGCTGCGCCCTGATCTGGTGGTAGATTTTTTGACCTTCATTCATTTCTGCGAGGGGTTATGACTCCGGCACTCTCACTAAGAAACCTGCGTAAAGTTTACAACGAATCATTCGAAGCCCTAAAAGGTATTTCACTCGATGTGATGCCGGGGGATTTTTTTGCCATGCTTGGCCCTAATGGTGCGGGTAAGTCCACCACTATTGGCATTATCAGTTCCCTGGTGCGCAAAACTTCCGGTACGGTGGAGGTTTTCGGAAAAAATATCGATACTGATTTTTCCATCGCCAAAAAATATTTGGGTGTGGTTCCACAAGAATTCAATTTTAGTATGTTTGAAAAGGTGGAAGACATAGTCTTGCAGCAGGCGGGCTATTATGGTTTGCCACGCAAACAAGCATTGGTGCAAACGGAAAAGTATTTAAAACAATTGAGCCTGTGGGATAAGCGGCAGACTCCAGCGCGGATGTTATCGGGCGGAATGAAACGGCGCCTGATGATCGCGCGCGCGTTAGTGCATGAACCGCAATTGCTGATCCTTGATGAACCAACCGCCGGAGTTGATATCGAGCTTCGTCGGTCCATGTGGGATTTTTTGCGGCAGATCAATGCTGCGGGCACCACGATCATTCTCACTACGCACTATTTGGAAGAGGCAGAAAGCCTTTGTCGCAATGTGGCAATTATTGACCAGGGCGTCATTGTTAAAAATACCAGTGTGAAAAGTTTATTGCAGCAGCTCAATAAGGAAATTTTTATATTCGATGTGCCAGGTAATTTGGCATCGCTGCCAAGTTTAATGGGCCACCGAGTTGCGCAAATAGATGAGCATTCATTTGAGGTGGAAGTTGATAAAGGGCAATCACTCAATGCGGTATTTACTCAATTAACTGCCCAAGGCTTTGAAATTGTCAGTATGCGCAATAAATCCAACCGTCTGGAAGAATTGTTTGTTGCTATGGTTAATGCCAATAAAGATCTTGCAGGTGGTGCACAAAAAGAGGTGCAAGCATGAGTGCGCATGAGCAGTGGATTGCATTTATTACTATTTTGCGTAAAGAGATAAAACGTTTCACTCGCATATGGGTTCAAACGTTATTACCACCTGCAATCACGATGATTTTATATTTTGTTATTTTCGGAAAATTAATTGGTAGCCGCATTGGTGATATGGGCGGTTTCAGCTATATCGAGTTTGTTGCACCGGGTTTGATTATGATGGCGGTAATTACTAACGCCTACGCTAATGTATCGTCTTCATTTTTCAGCGCAAAATTCCAGCGGAGTATCGAGGAATTGTTGGTTTCACCTACACCCAATTACATTATTTTACTTGGTTATGTAATGGGTGGTGTTGCGCGTGGTGTGGCTGTAGGTTTGATTGTCACTGTGATGTCGTTGTTTTTCGCGGACTTGCATATTCATCATTGGTTTACGACGATATTTATCGTGTTCATGACTTCCGTATTGTTTTCGATCGCCGGATTTATCAATGCGATTTACGCAAATACTTTTGATGATGTATCTATCATCCCTACCTTTGTATTGACCCCGTTAACCTATTTTGGTGGTGTCTTTTACTCCATCAACTTGTTGCCTGAGTTTTGGCAGCAGATATCAGTGCTCAATCCCATTTTGCATATGGTGAACGCATTTCGCTATGGCATGTTGGGCATTAGTGATTTAAATGTCGGTATGGCATTAGTGGGGCTTACGCTATTCGTAGTTGTTCTATTTGCGGTTGCATTGCATTTGTTAAAATCCGGAAAGCGCCTGCGCGCATGATACGGTGTACTTGAACATTATTGGACACTGATATGAATCACAATCCACTTGGTCGTCAAACAGATTATGTTTCTGTTTATGCTCCACAACTTTTGTTTCCTATTCCTCGTGCCGAGTCGCGTGCGTTATTGGGTATAGGCGCTACATTGCCCTTTTATGGTGTTGATATTTGGACTGGCTATGAAGTGTCTTGGCTTGATGCATTGGGTAAGCCGGTTGTCGCTATTGCTGAGTTCTCGATTCCTTGTGAAAGTAAATTTATTGTGGAGTCGAAATCATTCAAGCTCTATTTGAATTCGCTGAATCAAACGCGCTTTGACAGCGCCGCTCAAGTGGAGGCATTGGTAACGAAAGATCTTACTGGTGTGACGGGAGCGGATGTGCTGGTGAGCATTATGCCGTTGAGCGCTTCGCTGCGTGCGGCTCAGCATCTTGCAGAGATTGCTGAGGTGAAAGGGGAAGTATTGGACGATTTGGTGGTAGCTGTTGATGCCTATCATCCGATGCCGGAACTGCTTACTACTGAAACGGAAATTGTTGATGAATGTTTAGTTAGTCATTTGCTAAAAACCAATTGCCCTGTTACTGGCCAGCCGGATTGGGCGAGTATTGTGATTCGTTATAAGGGCAATAAGATCCAGCGTGAAAATTTGCTGCGCTACATTATTTCGTTTCGCGAGCATCAGGATTTTCATGAGCATTGCGTAGAGCGAATTTTCAATGATATCGCTCGAATTTGTAAACCGGAGGAATTGATTGTGTATGCCCGTTACACGCGGCGTGGCGGTTTGGATATTAATCCATTTCGCTCCAACAGCCCCAGTATAAAGCCTGAGTTGCTGCGTTTGATTCGCCAGTAGTGCTTTTGTGCTACTGGTAGACGTTTATACTATGACTTTGTCTTTTAAGCGGTTTGCTGCTTTCTCAAGTGATTCGATCACTTTTTGTTTGTCGTAATTGCGTACTTTATCCATATCCAAATACATCGAAAAGCCTTCGGCGCGATCTTCAAAATAGGTTTGATTTTTGCCCATCTCTTTGCGTAGATCAGCGACTTGATAAACTTTCACTGGCAGTGAAAAGCCCTTAACTTGAATTTCACCTTTATCGCGGCACATTACGGTGTCTTTCACCAGCGACCAGGTTTCGTGCGATATTAAAATCTCGTCCGGTTCAGCGGCCGACTCAAGGCGGCTAGCGAGGTTAACCTGCGTTCCCAATACTGTGTAGTCCAAGTGGTTTGATGTGCCGAATGTGCCGACGGTGCAATAGCCTGTGTTAATTCCCATGCGTACTTGCAGTGGTTTTTTTATGCCTTGGCTAAACCATTCTACCTGCATGGATTTTATGCGCTTTTTCATCGCGATTGCCATGGCGACACAACGCGTTGCATCATCTTTAACACCCTTGCTGTTGCTATCGCCAAACAGCACCATAATGCCATCCCCCATAAACTTATCGATAGTGCCACCGTAGTGGGCAACAATTTTCGACATTTCAGTGAGGTAGTGATTGAGTAATTCGGTCAATGCTTCTGCTTCAATTTCTTCGGAAAGCTGGCTGAAGTCTTTAATGTCGGAAAAAAATACGCTGATGCGTTTGCGTTCTGCTTGTAAGTTCTTATCGTCACCACGATTAATCGCTTGCCATACGGTTGGTGGCAGGTAGCGAGATAATTTGTACGCGCGGATCTTGTGCCATTTCTGTTCGTTTTCCAGCTGTTGTTGGCTGATCATCAAGCGATGAAAACGTTGATGCATATAAATGGCGTAAACGAGAAAATAAGTTGCAACGCCAATGAGACTTGCGGCACTAATCTCGATACTGCTGGAGAGTATTAGTTGTGGCCGGTGAATAAGCAGGCTCAAGAGCACGCCGACTGCAAACGCACTATTGTCTTCCATTAATTTGCGAGCGCCACCGCTAATCAGTGCGTTGAATTGAATCATCGTTAGGAACATTACGCAGGGCAGAATGCTGAAATCTGTCAGGCTTAGCACAACACCGATCAGCGCAGCATCAGTATGGGATAGCCAGCGATTAATTTGGTTTGACCTTTCTGGAATTTGTTTGCGCGTGAAATGGTAGGTGGTGTAAGCGTAGATGAGCAAAAATAAAATGACACCCATGTGGGGCAGGCTTGGGTGGTTCCAATCAATGAAGGAAGCTAGGGTGCCAGAGGCAGCAAAACAGATAAGTGCGCGAAAATAATACTGCTGTATGGGGGATTCTGTTTGTAGTTGTTGACTATCAGTCTTACTGTTCATTGGGTGAAAACCTTGTTGTTATCTGGTCAGTAAGTGAATCCCTATAAAATGTGGTGCCGCTTACTCAAGCCGATGAATTAAACGGCTTTTTCTCAGAAATGTCTACTTGTTGGTGGAAACTCAGGCGACTTTTGTATGGGCTTATTATTTAAACTTCAATTCCAGGTATTTTTCTTCCAATTCGGTATATTGCTTGCGCAACTCTGCAAATTCGGACTGTATCTGTTGCAGGTTGGCGGAGGGCTCCATCGCTTCTGTTCCGCTATGCTCGAGGCCTTTTTTAAGCTCATCGTTCTCGCGCTCCATATCCTCCAGGCTGCCCAGCAGTTCTTTGCTTTCATGGGTAAAGCTTTCGAGTGTTTCTTTGATTCGTAGGTTTTCCTCTCCGAGCTGCTGTTCATGCTCAATAATGCCTTCTTGCTCGGCAATTTTCTCATTGGCTTTGTTAAGTTCTTCTTCCAATAATTTAACGCAGGTATCAGACTCCTGAACAAAGCGGACTTGTCGTTGCAGTTGCTGCTCTAATTCTTTGATGACAAGATCCTTCTGCTCCGCCGTTACGGCTTCTTCTAATTTTCGCTGTAAGTTACTGATGACGCGGTATTGGTCTGCAGCGACGTTGCGCAGTTTTATGATTTCTTCCGCCGCGCGTGGGTCTTGGCGGACGATGTTAATGGTCTTGTTTTCGACGGGGCGGCCGCTTAGTGCAGCACTAGTGTCATGCATGTAATGGGTAATTTCGTTGTAGCTATTGCTGTACTGACCCAGCAGCATCTCATACCTTTCACGGTCAGCAACGCCGTCCGCCATCGCATAAAGCTCGTTGTAGTAACCTTGTGCATTGGCTTGGGCTTCGTTCCAACGTTTCTCCAGATCGAAGAACAGTTTTTTGAATTTTTCCAGGTTCTCGACCCGTTTTTTATACATCTCCAGCTCTTCATTGCTGGATGGGTCACCAGAACTATCGGGGGAATGCCCGGGCGTAGGTGTTTCCGCGGATTGAAGAAGGGGCTCAAGTGTTTGACGAAAGACATTCCAGTAGCCTTCGCTGCCTGGTACCTCGGTCGTTCCCAGCTCTTCGGCGCGCAAAAATGCGTAACGCAGAGCGACTATGCGTTGGTTGATGGGCAGATCTGAGGGTTGTACATCGCTAATATCGCTGCGAGGCGCGACCAGCGAAAAGCGGTCTTGAGTTAGTTCCAGTTGCTCGTAGATTAGTTGTTTGTAAGACTTTGCCGGTGGTGGCGCGGGTGTGTCGGCGGTTTTAATCGTTTCAATCAATTCGCGCAGTTTATCTTGTTGTCGGCGAATGAGTTTCTTTTGCTTGAGTGCATAGAAGACAAGAATTACGGTTGCGATAAGCAGTAAGAAATAAATTTCTAGGGCTAAAGCGATAACAAGGGTTGGGACTTGCATATTGTTGTCGGCCGCAAGGATTCTGGTGATG
>CAIOHY010000246.1 GCA_903858205.1 uncultured Cellvibrio sp. | reverse complement strand
GTTCAGGCGATTGCCTGGCTATATCCGCTAGTTCGCAGCCATCTTGGGCGCCACTAGTGTGAACCGATTTCAACTTTGGTCATTTGGGATTTAACGATGTCATCCGCTGAACACGCAGAAGCTCTAACATCTTCAGAATATATCAAGCACCACCTCACCAACCTCACCTATGGAAAATTACCCGATGGTACTTGGGGATTCGCGCACAACAGCGATGAAGCCGCACAAATGGGCTTTTGGGCAGTTAACGTGGATACCATGGGTTGGTCGCTGTTTTTAGGTGCGTTATTTTTCTTCATTTTCCGTAGTGTCGCTAAAAAAGTGACGAGCGATGTACCTACTGGTGCACAGAACGTTGTTGAGTTTGCCATCGAGTTTGTTGATAGCAATGTCAAGAGTATGTTCCCCTACAAAAATAATATGATCGGACCTATGGCCCTAACGATTTTTGTGTGGGTTTTTTTCATGAATGCGATGGATTTGATTGCCATCGATCTTCTCCCAGAAATAGCTAAGCTGATTGGTGTATCTTTAGGCGCCGATCCTCATGCAGTTTTCTTCAAGGTAGTTCCTTCTACCGACCCTAACATTACCTTGGGCATGGCGGCCTGCGTTTTCATTCTGATCTTGTGGTATAGCATCACGCAAAAAGGCGTCATTGGATTTCTCAAAGAATTTACCTTGCACCCTTTCAGCAGCAGCAACCCGATTGTGCAAACCTTATTTATTCCAGTAAACCTGGTACTTGAGTTGCCAGGCCTGTTTGCCAAGCCCGTGTCACTCGGCTTGCGTTTGTTCGGTAACCTCTACGCGGGCGAAATTATTTTTATCCTTATTGCGATTTTGTACGGCGCTGGAATTCTGTTTGCGGGCGTTGCTGGAGTCATTCAAATCGTGTGGGCGCTGTTCCATATCTTGATTATTTACTTGCAAGCCTTGATTTTTATGGTGCTGACCATTGTGTACATGAGTCTGTCATACCAAACCGATGAGCAACATTAAGTTTTTTTAGTTTGTTTTTTTATGTTTTTGTTTTTCGTTTTTATTTTTATCAACTTAAGTAGGAGAAAACACTGTGACTGAAGCTCAAGCTTTGATTTATTTGGCAGGTGCACTGGTAATTGGTTTGGGTGCTGTAGGTGCTGCGATTGGTGTAGGTATTCTTGGTGGTAAGTTTCTGGAAGGCGGCGCGCGTCAACCAGAATTGATCCCAATGTTGCGTACTCAGTTCTTCGTTGTTATGGGTCTGGTCGATGCGGTTCCAATGATTGGTGTTGGTATCGGTATGTACATCCTGTTTGCTACAGGCGCCTAATTTTAAGTAGTCGCGTTAGCGATTAATCCCTCTAACAAAGGCATCTAAACGTGAACCTGAACGCAACTTTTATTGGTCAGATGGTGGCATTTGTCATCTTCATTTATCTGACACATCGTTTTGTATGGCCACCCATTGTTGCGGCAATGGCGGAGCGTACCAAGCGTATCGCTGATGGTCTCCAGGCTGCGGATAAAGCTGAAAAAGATCTTGAATTGGCCAAACAGAAAGTGGTTGAGCAACTGACTTCTGCAAAGAAAGAAGCTGCCATCATTATCGATCAAGCCAACAAGCGTGCTATCGAAATTGTTGAAGAAGCAAAAGAGAAAGCCCGTTTGGAAGGTGATCGTCTGAAATCCTCTGCCCAAGCCGAAATTGAACAGGCTACCAGCCGTGCGCGCGAAGAACTGCGCAGCAAAGTGGTTACTCTGGCCTTGGCCGGTGCAGAAAAGATTCTCGAATCTTCTATCGATCAAAATGCTCACAACGAGTTGGTAAACAAACTCGCTGCCGAGCTCTAAGAGAGGTAGATATGGCTGAACTGACCACCTTGGCTAGACCTTATGCCAAAGCAGCATTTGAATTCGCCTTGGCTGCAAACAAGTTGCAGTCATGGTTTGAAGCTCTGGAAGTTTCAGCCGCTGTAGCAGAACAAGATCAGGTGAAAAAGGCCTTGAACGTATCTGGTCTGTCTGCCGCACAGAAAGCTTCCATCTTTGTACAAGTTTGTGGTGAGACGATGGATGAGAATCAACAGAATTTCATCCGCACCCTTGCGAGCAATAAACGTCTGGCGCTTCTTCCGTTTGTGAAAGAGTTGTTCGCCAGAATGAAAGCCCAGCAAGAAAAAACCATCGATGTTGAGGTAACCGCAGCCTATGAGTTGCCGGTTGACTTGATAAACAAATTGGCTCAAGCACTAAGCGCCAAATTGGATCGTAAAGTAAGTGTTCAAGGTTCTGTTGATAAGAGCCTGCTGGGTGGTGTTGTTATCCACACCGGCGACATGGTGATTGACGGTTCAGTACGTGGTCGCTTGGCGAAGCTCGCCGAAGCAATGAAATCCTAATCTTAGGGTCGAGGAACAGAGCATGCAGCAACTGAATCCTTCTGAAATCAGTGAAATTATCAAGCAGCGCATCGCTGGCCTTGAGTTTTCAACAGAAGCACAAAACGAAGGTACTGTCGTTTCAGTAACAGACGGTATTATTCGTATTCACGGTCTCGCCGATGTTATGTACGGTGAGATGATTGAATTTGAAGGCGGCATCTACGGGATGGCACTGAACCTGGAGCGTGACTCTGTAGGTGCAGTAATTCTCGGTGACTACCGCGGTGTGGCCGAAGGCCAAAAATGTAAGTGTACTGGCCGTATTCTGGAAGTTCCTGTTGGTCCGGAAGTGCTGGGTCGTGTACTCGATGCATTGGGTAATCCGATCGACGGTAAAGGTCCGCTCAATACCAAGATGACTGATGCTGTAGAAAAGATTGCGCCCGGCGTAATTTGGCGTAAGTCGGTAGACCAGCCGGTACAAATTGGTTTGAAAGCTATTGATGCGATGGTACCTATCGGCCGTGGCCAGCGTGAGTTGATCATCGGCGACCGTCAAATCGGTAAAACCGCAATTGCGGTTGATGCGATCATCAACCAGAAAGGTTCTGGTATTAAATGTATTTATGTTGCTATCGGCCAGAAAGCATCTTCTGTAGCGAGCGTTGTACGCAAGCTCGAAGAACACGGCGCTATGGATCACACCGTTGTGATCGCGGCGACTGCTTCTGATCCAGCAGCAATGCAATTCCTTGCCGCCTTCACCGGCTGCACCATGGGTGAATACTTCCGCGATCGCGGTCAAGACGCACTGATTATTTATGACGATTTGACCAAGCAAGCTTGGGCCTACCGTCAAATTTCTCTGTTGCTGCGTCGTCCACCGGGCCGTGAAGCCTATCCTGGCGATGTATTCTATCTCCACTCCCGTCTGCTTGAGCGCGCTTCTCGCGTAAGCGAAGCTTATGTTGAGAAATTCACCAATGGTGAAGTGAAAGGTAAAACTGGTTCTCTGACCGCCTTGCCAATCATTGAAACACAAGCCGGTGACGTGTCTGCGTTCGTTCCAACCAACGTGATTTCTATTACCGACGGACAGATCTTCCTTGAGTCGTCTATGTTCAACTCAGGTATTCGTCCTGCGATGAACGCCGGTATTTCGGTATCACGTGTAGGTGGTGCTGCACAAACTAAAGTGGTTAAAAAGCTCTCTGGTGGTATTCGTACCGCATTGGCGCAATACCGCGAACTGGCTGCGTTTTCGCAGTTTGCTTCTGATTTGGATGAAGCGACCAAGTCACAGTTGGAACACGGTCAACGTGTTACCGAGTTGATGAAGCAAAAGCAATTTGCTCCATTCAGTGTTTCGCAAATGGCGCTGGTGTTGTACGCCGCTAACGAAGGTCATCTGAAAGATGTTCCCGTTAACAAAGTACTGGATTTTGAAGCTGCTCTGCTGTCGTTCGCTAAGTCGGAAATCGCGGATACTTTGGCTCACATCGATGCCACTGGCGATTGGAATAGCGAATTGGAAGGCAAGTTTAAAGAGCTTATCACCAAGCTGAAAGCGAGCCGCACCTGGTAATTTGGCGGTTAATAAAAGCCGATACTTTATCGGCTTTTATGACCTCAAGCGTCTTAGGCCGTTAACCTGAGTTCGAGAGCATGGCAAGCACTAAAGAAATCCGGACGCAAATTTCGAGCGTCAAAAGCACGCAGAAAATTACCAGCGCGATGGAAATGGTCGCAGCAAGTAAAATGCGTCGTGCGCAAGAGCGTATGCAATTGGGTAAACCCTACGCCAATCGCATTCGCGAAGTAGTCGGACATCTGGCCAACTCCAGCCCCGAGTACAAACACCGTTTTATGAAAGAGCGCGAAGTCAAACGCGTTGGCTATGTTCTGGTATCCAGTGATCGTGGACTCTGCGGCGGTTTAAACACTAACCTGTTTAAAGCAGCGATCAGAGACATGAAAGCCTGGAACGACAAAGGCATCGCCATTGATCTGTGTCTGGTGGGCGCAAAAGCGGCCCAGTTTTTCAAAAGCTTCGGCGGCAATGTAGTTGCCTCTACGCGTGATATCGGTGAAGCCCCTGCGGTTGCTGATTTGATCGGTAGCGTGAAAGTCATGCTCGATGCGTTTGAAGACGGCAAAATCGATAAACTGTTTTTAGTTAGCAACGATTTTGTCAACACCATGACCCAGTCACCCAAAGTACGTCAGTTGTTGCCGCTGGTTGCTGAAGAAAATACCAAGTTGAAACATCACTGGGATTATATCTACGAGCCGGATGCCGAAGCCCTGCTGAAGGGATTGTTGACACGCTTTATCGAGTCACAAGTGTATCAAGCAGTGGTGGAAAATGCGGCCTGTGAGCAAGCGGCGCGCATGATCGCGATGAAGAGCGCAACCGACAATGCCGGTGAGTTGATTGGTACCTTGAAGCTGATTTACAACAAGGCCCGTCAAGCAGCGATTACACAAGAACTGTCTGAAATTGTGGGTGGTGCTGCAGCGGTTCAATAAGCTGCCTGACCAGCTGGACTAACGACTTTTGTATTTAAACCTTCAGGCCCTTGAGTTGTATTAAAAGGGATCTGGAATTTCTGGAACAAAGAGGAACCGGAAATGAGTAGCGGACGTATCGTTCAGATTATCGGCGCGGTTATCGATGTGGAATTCCCACGCGATGCAGTGCCTAAAGTTTATGATGCACTGGTTATCACCGATGGCAACCTGACCCTCGAAGTTCAACAGCAATTGGGCGACGGCGTTGTGCGCACTATTGCCTTGGGCTCGTCCGAAGGTTTGCGTCGCGGCCTGGTGGTAACTAACACCAACCAACCAATCCGTGTACCCGTGGGCAAAGAAACCCTGGGTCGTATTATGGATGTATTGGGCAACCCTATTGATGAGTGCGGTCCAATCGGCGAACAAGAGCGTATGCAGATTCACCGTGCAGCGCCGAAATATGAAGAGCTGTCAGCGTCAGACGATTTGCTCGAAACCGGTATCAAAGTAATCGACCTGGTTTGCCCCTTTGCTAAAGGCGGTAAAGTCGGTTTGTTCGGTGGTGCGGGTGTAGGTAAAACCGTAAACATGATGGAACTCATCAACAACATCGCTAAAGAACACAGCGGCTTGTCGGTGTTTGCCGGTGTAGGTGAGCGTACCCGTGAAGGGAACGACTTCTACCACGAAATGAAAGAATCCAACGTCGTTGATAAAGTAGCGATGGTATATGGTCAAATGAACGAGCCGCCGGGGAACCGTTTGCGCGTTGCGCTGACTGGTTTGACCATGGCGGAAAAATTCCGCGACGAAGGAAAAGACGTACTCTTCTTCGTAGACAACATTTACCGTTACACCCTGGCCGGTACCGAAGTATCTGCATTGTTGGGTCGTATGCCTTCAGCCGTAGGTTACCAACCGACGCTGGCGGAAGAAATGGGCGTTCTGCAAGAGCGTATTACTTCCACCAAAATCGGTTCGATCACCTCCGTACAAGCGGTATACGTACCAGCGGACGACTTGACCGACCCGTCGCCAGCAACCACCTTTGCGCACTTGGACTCAACGGTAGTACTGAGCCGTGATATCGCTGCAAAAGGTATTTACCCAGCGATCGATCCACTGGATTCAACTTCACGTCAGTTGGACCCAATGATCATTGGTAACGATCACTATGAAGTAGCGCGCGGCGTACAAACCGTACTGCAACGCTACAAAGAGTTGAAAGATATCATCGCGATTTTGGGTATGGATGAATTGTCAGAAGAAGACAAACAAACCGTATCCCGCGCGCGTAAGATCGAGCGTTTCCTGTCACAGCCTTTCCACGTAGCAGAAGTATTTACCGGTTCACCTGGCAAATACGTTCCACTGAAAGAAACCATTCGCGGTTTCAAAGGTTTGTTAGCTGGTGATTACGATCACCTGCCAGAGCAAGCTTTCTACATGGTAGGTACTATCGACGAAGCGGTCGAAAAAGCTGCCAAACTCAAGTAATCGCCAACCCCCTGTGTGAAACAAGGGGGTTGTCTGCTGTTCTTGTTTAAGACCAGCGTTATTTCAGTGAAGAGACACAAGTATGGCCATGACTATTCAATGCGATATCGTCAGTGCTGAGCGTGAAATTTTCTCCGGCTTGGTGGAGATGGTAATTACCACCGGTAGCCTGGGTGAAGTAGGTATAGCCTACGGTCACGCGCCATTGCTGACCGGTATCAAGCCAGGCCCTGTGCGTCTTATCAAACAAGGTGGCACCGAAGAAATTTATTTCGTTTCCGGTGGTTTCCTTGAAGTTCAGCCTTATCACGTCACTGTATTGGCAGATACTGCCTTGCGTGCTGATGATATGGATGAAGCTGCGGCATTAGAAGCACAGCAACTGGCGCAACAACAGCTGTCGGAACAATCGAGCGAGATTGATTTCCAACGCGCTGCCGCTCAACTGGCAGAAGCTGCTGCGCAATTGCGCACCCTGCAAGCGATTAAACGCAAAGCAGGCAAATAAGCGGTTTTTGTTGAACCTGAAAAGGCGACTTTCGAGTCGCCTTTTTTATTGCTCCTTTTTCGGAAATCCTTTCTATTTTAACGAGACATTGTCATTTCAATCGCGCCTCAAGACGTTAGAATGCGACCAATGCTAATAGCCAGGCGATAAGCCGTACACTACACCTCTTCGAAATTCCAAAGGACTCCATCATGCTCGATATTCTCGTTCTCGCTGCCGGTAAAGGCACACGTATGCGCTCCGACTTGCCTAAAGTCTTGCACCCGATTGGTGGCAAAGCCTTGGTGCAACACGTAGTTGATACTGCGCGTCAGGTTGGCGGTGAACAGATCCTGATTATCGTTGGTCATGGCGCTGAAAAGGTCGAAGAAAAAATGGCTGCGCCTGATGTGAAATTTGTCCTGCAAGCCCAGCAGCTCGGCACCGGCCACGCGGTACAACAAGCCCTGCCCCACTTGCGCAATGATGCCACTGTATTAATTCTCTATGGCGATGTACCCCTGACGCGTGCTGAAACTCTGCAAAAACTAATCGCCGGAGTGAATGAAAAACAAATGGGATTACTCACCGTCAATATGGTTGATCCCACAGGTTACGGGCGCATAGTGCGCGATGAAAAAAATGCCGTCATCGCCATTGTCGAACACAAAGATGCGACTGACGAGCAGAAAAAAATCGGTGAAATTAATACCGGTATAATGGCAGTGAAAGCGGCACATTTACAAAAATGGCTGCCGCAATTAAAAAATAATAACGCTCAGGGAGAGTTCTACCTCACGGATATTATTGCGATGGCGAAAGCCGATGGTATTGCCATCCATGTTGAACAACCCAGCGCAGTTGAAGAAGTAGAAGGCATTAATAATCGTCGGCAACAAGCGGCATTGGAATGTTTTTATCAAAAACAAAAAGCCAATGAACTAATGGATGCCGGCGTTACTTTACTCGATCCCCATCGTATTGATATTCGCGGTAACTTAATTGCTGGCCGTGACGTAGTGATTGATGTGAATTGTGTATTTGAAGGAGAAGTTGTATTGGGTGATGGTGTAGTGATTGAACCCAATTGTGTAATTATCAATAGCAAAATTGGTCCGGGAACGCGCATCAAAGCCTTCAGCCATATTGAAGAAACAGTGATGGCAGCCAATTGCGATATCGGGCCTTACGCGCGCTTGCGTCCCGGTACTGATTTGGCAGATGACGTTAAAATTGGCAACTTTGTCGAGACCAAAAAAGCCGTGATCGCCAAAGGCAGTAAAGTAAATCACCTGAGTTATATTGGCGATGCTACCATCGGCAGCAAAGTGAATGTGGGTGCAGGAACTATCACCTGCAATTATGATGGTGTGAATAAATTCAAAACCGAAATTGGCGACAACGCGTTTATCGGTTCCAATTCGGCATTGGTCGCCCCGGTAAAAATTGGTGCCGCCGCTACTGTGGGTGCGGGTTCGATTATCACCAAAGATGTTGAAGCAGCGGAATTGGCAATTGCACGCAGCAAACAGCGCAATATCCAGGGCTGGGAACGTCCTACAAAAAAATAATTAAGAGATAAAAAATAAAACGAGGCCAAGCGCCTCGTTTTTTATGGAACCTGCTTAACTTTAATGGAAAGTTTATGCGCATGAATGTAAGCACCAAACTCTGGTTGGCCTTTGTCGGCACAATAGCGCTGTGCGTGTTGGCGCTCTATCTTTTGTTACATAACAGCTTGCGCCAAGGATTTTTAGATTACACTTCAAAACAATCCGTACAGCGGTTAGAAATACTGCGCAGTGCGGTTTCAAATATTTATCGCGAAGGAAACTCGTTTCGTGCACTCGAATCCAATCCGTCGCGCTGGGTTGAGTTAAAAGAAATCATTTTCGCTGAAAGCGATTCTCTGTTTGAAGGTCTTCCGGTAACAACAGAAGCCGAGGTGAATTCCCCGCGCGCCTATTACCGGGAGTTTGTTACCAGTATCAGTCTGCATGATGGCAACAAAAAATTATTGCTGGGAGCTAATAAACCCGGTGAAATCCTGGAGTGGATTCCTCTAATTGACACTAACCAGTTAGTGGGCTTTATCAGCTTTGTAAAACCTACGGTTGTGAGCCGGCAGCAAGATCAAAATTTCATCCAGCACCAATTCAAAATTTTTAGCATTATCAGCTTATTTGTGTTGGTAATTGCGACGATTGTTGCAACCCTACTGGCACGACGAATTAGCCAGCCGTTGACTACCCTTGCACAAAAAGCCCATGCGCTAGCGTCGGGCGATTATTCGCAAACAATTCCGGTTACCAGTCAGGATGAAATCGGTCAACTCTGCAATAGCTTCAATCAACTTAGTGAAGCGCTGGCGGCAAATCAACAATCCCGTGCGCTTTGGGTTGCCGATATTTCTCATGAAATGCGTACACCGCTTTCTGTTCTTAAAGTACAAATAGAAGCGATGCAGGATGGAATTCGACCGGCTAACTCTGAAAACCTAGCGCTGCTCTATGAAAAAAGTATTGGGTTGAGTAATTTGATCGATGATTTATTTGAACTGTCGTTGTCCGACGTCGGTGCCCTTAGCTACAACAAACAACAAGTTTCTCTCGCACCTTTGGTTAAAACCTGCGTTGAACATTTTCAAGTGAAAGCGCAGGCCGCGGATTTAACGCTAAAAGACAATATTGATGCAGCCAAGAATTACGCAATAGTCGCTGATAGCGACAGACTGCAACAGCTATTCAGTAACCTGCTGGAAAACTCCATTCGCTACACCGATGCGGGCGGTGAGATTCACGTGGATATCAGCACCAGTGACACAAAAATTTTCATCACTATTGATGACAGCGCTCCGGGCGTTGCTCCTGCGCAACACGAGAAAATTTTTGAGCGACTCTTCCGGTTGGAAAATTCGCGCAGCCGCGCAACGGGCGGCGCAGGTTTGGGATTGGCGATTTGTAAAAACATCGTCATTGCACATCAAGGTAAGATTACGGCAGGTTCGTCGGATTTGGGTGGATTGCAAATTTGCATCGAGTTACCCAGAGCACAATAATAACTATCAATCGCGTTTATTAAGGATGTAAAGATGCAACAAACATCACCATTAATTTGTTTGGTTGAAGATGAACTCGATTTGGCAAAATTGATGGCGGAGTATCTCAACGCCAGCAACTTCCAGACGATTGTATTTAATCGCGGCGATGAAGCCCATCGCTGGTTGCAGCAAAACGAACCTGCATTAATTCTGTTGGATTTAATGTTGCCGGGAATGGATGGTTTGGAAATCTGCAAACATCAGCGCCAACACTCGGCGGTGCCGATTATTATGATGACTGCCAAAGTGGAAGAAATTGACCGGCTATTAGGGCTTGAATTGGGTGCGGACGATTATGTGTGCAAGCCTTTTAGTGCGCGTGAAGTGGTTGCACGCGTAAAGGCGGTATTGCGTCGCAGTATTAACCCAGCACAAGAATCTATTCCAGCAGCTGCGCCAGTTGTTGTTGATGAACAAAGTATGAGCCTGCGCGTTTTCAATCAAGTAGTTGAATTGACCAACGTAGAATTTCAACTTTTTTCCCTGCTTTATTCGCAGCCAGGCAGAATTTTTTCCCGCCAATATATTCTCGACAATATCTATCAGGATTACCGCGTAGTGGGTGATCGCACGGTAGATGGGCACATCAAAAAATTGCGCAAAAAACTCAACGATGCTAACGATCAGGTTGAGTTGATCCGCTCAGTCTATGGTGCTGGCTACAAATACGAATCGCCCTAACCGGGCAAACCAGCGCACTGGCGTCCCCCACAAAAGACACAATTCATTCACAATTCACACATTTTGCTTCCTCATTTGAGGCCTACATTGGCACCTGTAGACCCCAACCACAGAGGAACAATGTTATGAAAAAGTTAATTATCTCCAGTTTGATTGTTGGCACTATCGCGTGCGCATCTTTCGTTTTTGCAAAAGATTGGAGTCAATCCGATTGGAATAACAAAAGCGATTGGGCGGCCGGCCATCAGCGTTTTGTTGCTGAATTAAATCTTGATGCGGAACGCGCCGAAAAGATGTCAGCTATCCTCGACTCATACCGCGAAGTACCCAAGCTGTACTTCACCAATCAAAGCGACAAAATTCCGGAATTCCTTGCACAAAAAGAAGCGGAATTAGCCGCCCTCTTAACACCGGAAGAATTGGCGCAATTCAAACGGTCATTTGCTGAATGGGCCAAAAGCAAAAAATTCGGCTTTATGTCGTTTTCATACCAGCAACCACAATCACACCAGCAAGCTCCCGCATCTCCACTGCCCGAAAGCTTGCGCCAGGAAATCCGCAAGACCTTTGATAATGAATTGATGCAACTGCGCAAGCAATTGCAACAACAAACATTAAACGCCTGAATCACTAAATCCATGGCTCGCAGGGTGATTAATTACCAGCCGGGAGCAACCCTCCCGGCTAATTCTCAACAAAATAAAAATTAAACGGTCTTTATCATGTTAACTAACCTGACTCATTTCGCTACAAGGCTCGCCCAATCTTTAACGCCAATGCAATGGTGGTGTATTGCCATAGTGCTGGTTGTTATCCGCCAGTTAACCCAAGTGTGGTTAGACGGGCTTTATGTTGATAGCCAATTTCCCGTGCCCTTTTATATTGGCCAAACCACGTTTAATGCGGAAGAACTCAAAGGCTATTACGCAGTGTTAATCAGCAAAGGCACACTGGAAAAATATTTCTGGGTACAAATGGCGGACTATCTGTTTATGGTCATTGTATTTGTTTCCATTTTTGCGTTGATGACGGCGGTGTACCGCAGCTTGCCCGATGTTAAATGGCTTAAGGATTTGGCTTGGGTGATGGTACTGATCGCCCCGACTGCCGCGCTATTTGATGCAGTGGAAAATCTGATTTCATTCTTTTTTATCGCCGATCCACAGGGTTTTGCGGATTGGTTGGTGTATCCCTACTCCGGTTTTGCGGTGATTAAATTCTCGATTTCTATTTTGGCTTACCTGTGGGCAATTGCCGGATTGTTAATCAGCGTAATTGCCCTTTTGATCAGACGCTTCCAGTCCTGATTTATGCATGAAAATCGGATCGACCAACATGCACCAAAGGTAAAGATCTAAAAAGATGCTGATAAATGGATGAACGAAAAGCGTGCAAGCGGTAGTATGTGAAATTAAATCTGATAATTAATAAGAGCGATTTATGAACACATCCAAACTACTTCTGACGGTTACCCTCACTGGATTAATAACGGCCTGCGGCGGTGGAGGGGGCGGTGGTGGAGGATCAACGCCCGCGTCTAAAGCGGCGTCTTCAGTTGCGCCCGCCGGTAGTGTTGCACCATCGTCGGTGGCAGCTTCTTCCCTTGCAGCTTCATCAACGCCGGTTGCCAGTTCCATTGCATCGGCTGCAGCCAGTTCTGTCGCTAGCGGTGCGCCAGCGGTAAGTGCCTTTATTGTGGTGGATCAGTTTGGCTATTTGCCCGATGCCAAGAAAGTTGCCGTAGTGCGCGATCCCCAAACCGGTTATGACGCAGCGCTTAGCTTTACGCCGGGTGCGACTTACCAACTAATCAATCTGGATACCAACGCCGTCGTACTCAGCGGCAGCGCGGTAAGCTGGAAATCCGGTGCGACCTTTGATGCCGCCGGCGATAAAGCCTGGTGGTTTGATTTCTCCAGCGTCACCACACCGGGCAAGTATGCGGTGGTGGATGTGGAAAAAAATGTGCGCTCAGCCGGCTTTAAAATCGGGGTTGATGTCTACAAACCTGTGCTGAAACACGCCATGCGCAGCTTTTTTTACCAGCGTGCGGGTGCTGCCAAACAAGCGCCATTTGCTGAAGCAGGTTGGACGGATAGCGCAAGCCACATAGGTGCGGGGCAGGATAAAAACGCGCGTCTGTTTAGCGACAAAAATAACGCCGCAACCGAAAAAGATTTATCCGGCGGTTGGTATGACGCGGGCGATTACAACAAGTACACCAACTGGCATGCCTATTATCTGGTCGCCCTGCTCCACGCCTATGCGGAAAACCCGACAGTCTGGACAGACGATTACAACATCCCTGAGTCGGGCAATGGCGTGCCCGATATTATCGACGAGATTAAATGGGGTTTTGATTGGCTGAAGAAAATGCAAAATGCCGATGGTTCTGTGTTGTCCATTCTCGGTCTTGCTCATGCCAGCCCACCGTCTGCAGCGACTGGCCCCAGTTACTACGGCCCAGCGAATACGTCAGCCACACTGACCAGCGCGGGCGCCTTTGCGTTGGGCAGTAAAATCCTGGCTGCTTTGGATAACCCGGAGCTGAATACCTACGCCGCTGATTTGAAAACCCGTGCCGAAAAAGCCTGGGTATGGTCAATCGCCAACCCGAATGTCACCTTCCGCAATAACGAGGGCGCCTCGGCGGGCTTGGGAGCCGGTCAACAAGAGGTCGATAACGCTGGCCGAGCGACGAAAAAAACCACCGCCGCGATTTACTTATTCGCCGCGACTGGCTCATCAACCTATCGCGATCATGTAGACGCCAATGCCAATAACGCGACCAACTGGGTGGACGTTTGGGGTGAGCCGGAGTTAACGGCCTGGCTCTATTACGCCAATCTGCCTGATGCGACCAGTGGTATCGCCGCCACCCTGAAAAGCCAGTATCAGGCCGCATTTAATGCCAATCACAATTGGCCAGCTGTGCGTAATGGCGAGGATCCCTATCGCGCGTCCATAGGCACCAGCAACTTTACCTGGGGTAGCAATCGCACCATTTCGCGCAAGGGTCAGACGTTCTACAACCTGATCGACTACAAGATTAGCGGCACTGATGCTGCGGAAGTGCGCAACGCTGCAGTTGGCTATTTGAACTACATCCACGGTGTTAACCCGCAGGGCATGGTTTACCTGTCCAACATGTACAGCTTGGGCGTGCACAGTTCGGTCAACGAGTTCTACCACTCCTGGTTTACCAATGGCAGCGCGCTTTGGGATCGTGTTGGAACCTCTACTTACGGCCCAGCGCCAGGGTTTTTAGTGGGCGGCCCCAACCCCTCTTACGACTGGGATGGCAACTGCACTTCAGGTAGCCCGAATGCCGGTTGTGGCGCCGCAGCGCCCAATCCACCCAAAGGCCAACCGGCGATGAAAGCCTATCTGGACTTCAACACCAGCTGGCCCCTTAACTCCTGGCAGATCACCGAAAACCACAACGACTATCAGGTTGCGTATATTCGGTTGTTGTCCAAGTTTGTGCCCAAGCCTTAAATCTCTGGTTTGACACCACAACACCACAACGTCATGATGTTGTGGTGTCAACCAAGAGGCCACTCCCATGAGCCAGTTATCCAAGCGCTCAACCATCTATTTCGATCCACAACTTCATCAAGCACTCCGCCTAAAAGCTGCTTCGACCCATGTGTCCCTATCTGAATTGGTGGATGAGGCTGTGCGCTTATTAATGAATGAAGACCAGCAAGATCTTAAAGCCTACGCTGATCGCGTGAGCGAGCCGGAAATCAGTTATGAAGTGCTGCTCAATGATCTGAAGGCCAATGGCAAACTATAAAATCACCTTCAAAAGTTCCGTTGCGAAAGATCTACGCGCTATTCCGACTGCAGAAGTTCAGCGAATTCTCAGTCGTATCGACGAACTTGCGGAAAATCCCCGCGCCCACGGCTGCATCAAACTCAGCGGTAACGAGCTGTATCGCGTCCGGCAGGGTAATTACCGGATTGTTTATGAAATCCGCGATGGTGAATTGGTTGTGGTGGTGATCAAGGTTGGGCATAGATCGGCTGTTTATGTGGGTTAGTCGTGGATCTTTTTTAAAACAGTCAACCCAGCCCAAACCATAGTCATTCTCGGCTATGGATGCAGAGCCGAATACTGAGTGCCTTGAGTGATGCTATTAAGAATCAAGATTTGGTGAGCGCAGCAGCAAATGCCAAAAAGCTATTTACCAACTTGTTAACCTGTTCCGATTTGCGCGCATCCTTAAATCCATTCTGTTCATCAAGTGCGTCATAGGCAGACGATAAGCCAAACATCTCCGGATAGACCAGTGCCCCCAAGGCTTCAAAAGGCACGCGGGTATGCCATAAACCGCGAATGGAACCTAACGCGCCTGGCGATGCACCCGTTAACAAAACCGGCTTTGCAACCAAGGGGTGGGGACGCAGGCGCGATAGCCAATCCAAAGTATTTTTCAGGCCACCTGGAATACTCCCGTTGTATTCAGGGGTACATATGATCACTGCATCGGCTTGTTGGATGCGCGCTGCCAAGGCTTGCGCAAGTTCTGGCACTCCAGATTCCTGCTCAATATCTCCATCGTACATAGGTAAGCTAAAAGCTTTGAAGTCGGGAGTATCAATCTTGTGTTCGCTCGCAATCATCTGACCTATCGCGCCTGCTAACTTTTTATTGATTGATGCTTTTTGTGCTGATGCTGCCAATATGAGTATATTCATTGATACCCTCGCATAAAAAAAGAAACCCGGCGCTTAATTGCCGGGTGGCTGTATTGAAAACGCTTGAAACAAAATCTTGAAGCAATATCATTTTTGTTCGAATACCAGGAAGCCGAATTTGTCTTCCCACACCCGGTCTTTTTCAAGGCTTTGCAGCATCTTTCCACAGAGCGGATAGAACGCAAAGTCATTGGCACCCACAGGGCTTCCTTCTGGAAACAACCTGCGGTTGTTCATTTGGTTTTTCAAGTCAAACGGATCAAACTCCGCAGGAATTGGCTTGCGATTGATATTGGTGATGTTGGTACACACCTGCTGGCGACCAAAATCTTGCACATGAGTGACGGTATCACCCTTGTTGGGTTCTTTCCAATGTACCTCAAAAACATTACACGCGACTTCGCGCGCTTGATAATTAATACGCTCGCCAAAGGCAGGACCTTGAGTATAAGGCGCAGGATATGGTGCACCTTTAACGTAAGGCAATTCAGGATTCGCTTGGCGCGGATAAGAGAATGTCATGGCGCCACGGGTAATCGGCCCCATAAATCCATCAGAGGGGACTGACTCGAAAGAATGGAATTTCAAGCGAAACAAAAATGGGGATTTAGGATCGTTAGCACGGAAATCCACAATAGTAATTTTTCCCTTGCCTTGCCATTCTTCATAGGTTTTGCAATTGCTGCCCTTGTTGGATGCATCGGCCATTGAAAAGGATGACAGGCCAATACCAACTACAGATATGAACATTGTTGTCAAAAAAGAAATAGGTTTCATGAGAGCTCTCCGTTGAAGTGTTGCTGCCAGTCTGGCAACCGAAACGGGACTTTACGTATCCAGACTAACAGCCGGAACTACCAAATTTGCATGCTGAGTTTTCAAAAATGTCAGTGCATGGGCATGGAAAGCAACCTACTTAGGGCGCAAGATAGCCGTATAAAAATTGAATAGCCTATTTGTGGAGTCGCGGAATGAACGATGTGGACTGGAATGATCTTCGCTATGTATTGGCAATCGTACGAAGTAAATCAGCCGCAGCAGCAGCGAGATCGTTGGGGGTATCTCATGCAACGGTTATTCGCCGAATCCAGAAATTGGAAAAAAAGCTAGGCGCTTTGTTGTTCACTCGCGATGCTTCAGGTTACTCGCCCACCGAAATGGGGATATCCTTGGGCGAATTGGGTTTGTCTATTGAAGACTCCCTTGGTAACGCGAGCCATAGTCTGGATATAGAATCCACTGAGCTGAGCGGATGTATCCGGTTTACCACCACCGATTCTTTGGCGCTTCTCATATTGCCGCCTATTTTGGCGGGTTTTAATCGACTATATCCTCAGATCCAGATTGATTTGGTAATTACCAATAGCTTGTTGGATTTGGACAAGTTGGACGCTGATGTATCCCTGCGTATTTGCTCTAATCCACCCGGTGACTGGATAGGAAAATATTTAGCACGAATGGACTGTGGTGTGTTTGCCAGTAAAACTTATTTGGATTCGCATCGTGATCAACCTCTTTCGAGCTTGGATTGGATTCTACCCTGCGGCCCTTTGGCGAGTGCAAGGCCGTCCCATTGGCTGCGAAAAGAAGTAGAAAAACCCACGGTCTCCATGTTTGCAGATTCTTTTATGGCAATACAAAAATTAGTAGAGCAACACATGGGCGTTGCCGTTTTGCCTCGTTATATCGCCCATTCCGGACAACCGCTGCAACAACTCATCCCTCTTCCCCACAGCTACAGCAATGAAATTTGGTTACTGACCTTGCCCCATGCTAAACACGTTTCGCGCATCACTTTATTCAATAAATATATTGTTGAATCTATTAAAGCTATGCACACAGTGATTGAAGACCGCACGGAGAAATGAAACCTCAAAACAAACATTAAAAGCGCGGGGGGAGGGATTAATAAGTCGGTTAAAAAAACTTACCGTTGCTGTTTTTCCACTCTGATTGCGGTGGAATAGGTTCGATCGTATCCCAGTGCTCTACGATTTTGCCGTTCTCGACACGGAAAAGATCATAGAAAGCGGATTTTTTACCCAGAAAAGTGCCTTCGCTTACCGCCAACACAAAGTTGCCTTCGCCCAACACTTTATGAACGCGATCAAATGTCATTGGTGTTCCGGCATTCGCCATAGCTTCTACTGCGGCAATCAGTGCTGTTACGCCATCGCCGAGGGCGGGGTTGTGTTGTAAATAGGTTTCAATGTTGAGGTAAGTCGTCAATTGTTCACCTCTACCCGCCACCAGCACATCCTCCAGGAAGGCTTTAACCAAGGCTTTATTGGCTAGCGTTTTATCCAAATCGATTGCTTGGGTTGGGCCATCAATCATGGAGCGTCCACTTGGATTGAGAGCCGAAGCTGTTTCTTGCAAGTTATCCCAATGCTCAACGATCTTGCCATTTTCAAAGCGGAAAATATCAAATCCGATTTTGGGACCAAAAAAGTTGTAATCAGTATGGGTAAACACATAATCACCATCCTGAAATACGCGGACGGTATGGACTTTGGCTGAGCCCTTGGGCAAAGCCTGCAACACAGCACCCAGACCGGCCAAGCCGTCTCCAACGGCTAAATTGTGCTGGATATATTTAGTCGGGTTAACGCTTGATACGGGCTCGGTATCACCAGTTTCGATACTTTTTAATAAAGCGACAACTTGCTGTTTTTCAGTGCTCATAAGCTTCTCTTTTGTGAATGGTGTCTTGAGGATCAACTTTTCCGCAGACAAAAGCATTCATTTGCGTGGAAAAGTGTTGATGGAAAAACTACTCTCCGCGCTCTAATCCAACAAGGTGAATAGCGGTATAGATATGGTCAAAACTGGGCAAGCCTACATTGATGCAGTAAAGTAACCTTATGCGCAAAGACAGCTCATCAATTCGAAATATTTATTTTCACAACCCACGATTGGCACGTTTAGGTTCAGAAGTACTCACCCTGGCCGAACTTCGCGAACGCGCGCCCTCCACGCTAACAGCACCCCAGCGGGTAGATTTTCATTTGCTACTAATGGTTGAAAATGGGTGTAGTCAACATCTGGTTGATTTTGTGGAGCTGAGCCTCAAGCCAGGTTCAGTGCTGTTCGTGCGCCCTGGTCAAGTCCAGCAATGGAAGTTAGATCCAAGCTTAGAGGGGTACATGTTGCTTATAAGAGGAGATGCATTAGCACCTTCTATTGTTCGTGCAGGCAGCGATATGACATTAATCCGATTGGAAGAATGGCCTGCCCATATTGAACCGCCAGCAAGGCTTTTTGCAAAGGCCAGAGACAGCCTTATTCGTCTGCGTGAGGACATTACGGCCTTTGATGGCAGTGAAAACCACGCCGCGTTGATCAGCCATAACCTGTTGTCATTATTGTTGACGCTTGCCCAATGTATGCTGTTGCCCAACTCAGCAATCGGTCATCGAGAAGCTGATATCCATCGCCTGTTTACCACAGAACTCGAACAACATTTCACCCAACGCCTGTCGGTTTTGGATTATGCCAAGCGACTTGGCTATTCCCAAAGCACGATCTCCCGAGCTAGTGTTGCTGTTACCGGGCATACCGCAAAAGAGGCTATCGATCGGCGGATTGCATTGGAAGCGAAGCGATTGTTAGTGCACAGCAATACCACCGTCGCCTACATAGCCCATCAACTTGGGTTTGCTGAAGCCACCAATTTCGTCAAGTTTTTCAAGCGCCGGGAAGGCTTAACGCCACTGGAATACCGATCAAAAACCTTGGGTAACTTGATAAACCAGAACGCGATCTAAGTTGCTTGTAACCAATTAACGCTTGCTTAAAAGTTTCGAATAGCTAAAATATCTTTCAAATCGAAACTTATTGGCAAGTTACCATGACAAAACGCAACACCCAGCAGCGCCGTCGGGCGATTATCGATCTGCTTAATGGTAGCGGTGAGGTCAGCGTTGAGGCTTTGGCGGAGCAGTTTTCGACCTCGGAAGTGACTATTCGTAAGGATTTGGCAGCATTGGAGTCCAATGGCTTGCTCTTGCGCCGCTACGGTGGCGCGGTTCCGGTTCCCCAAGAATTGATGAGCGATCCAATCGAAAAAGTTTCGGTTCGTAAGCAATCCATCGCCAAAGCTGCCGCGCAACTGATCCGTGACCACAACCGCATCATCCTCGACAGCGGCAGTTCTACTACATCAGCGCTATTGCCCGAGTTATCGCACAAGCAAGGCTTGGTGGTGATGACCAATTCCCTCAGCATCGCCAATGCCCTGCGCGAACTGGAAAACGAACCCACCATTTTGATGACCGGCGGGACCTGGGACCCCAAATCCGAAGGTTTTCAAGGCCAACTCGCCGAGCAGATTTTGCGCTCTTACAACTTCGACCAATTTTTTATCGGCGCCGATGGTTTGGATTTAGAGCGCGGCACAACAACCTTTAACGAACTCTACAGCCTCAGCCGGGTAATGGCGGAGGTCGCGCGCGAAGTGATTGTGATGGCCGAGTCCGACAAAATCGGGCGCAAAATCCACAACCTGGAATTGCCTTGGTCAATGATCAAAGTCTTGGTCACTGACGCAGATATCTCAGCACAAGACAAACAAAAAATTGAACAACAAGGTGTGCAAGTGATTTGTGGGCCGCAATGATTTTTGATTTCAACTTTTTAATTTCGAATCTCAAAGGAGATAACTTATGTGTGGAATTGTCGGCGCAGTAGCGCAACGTGATGTGGTGGATATTCTAGTGGAAGGATTGCGCCGTTTGGAATATCGCGGGTATGACTCTGCCGGTGTGGCAGTGGTAAACAGCAACGGGGAATTACAACGTGTACGTCGCCTGGGCAAAGTAAAAGAATTATCTGATGCCGTTAAAGCGGAACCAACACCCGGTGGAACCGGAATTGCGCATACGCGCTGGGCAACCCATGGCGAGCCGAGCGAGCGCAATGCGCATCCGCATATTTCCAAAGAACACATCGCGGTAGTGCACAACGGCATTATTGAAAACCATGCAAACTTACGCCGCCTTTTGCAAGAAGAGGGTTACGTATTTACTTCGGATACCGACACCGAAGTGATTGCGCATTTGGTGCAAAAAGAATTAAAAACTAGCGACAGTTTATTAGCGGCGGTACAAAAAACTGTAAAGCAATTGCACGGCGCTTACGGCACTGTGTTGATGGACAAAAACGATGCATCGCGTTTAGTGGTTGCGCGTTCCGGTAGCCCCTTAGTGATTGGCTTGGGCATCGGTGAAAATTTTATCGCGTCTGATCAGTTAGCGCTCTTGCCGGTAACACGCCGCTTTATCTTTTTGGAAGAAGGTGACGTAGCCGAAATCACCCGCACCACGATTAAAATTTTTGATAAAGACGGCCAAGCCGTTGAGCGCCAGATTCACGAATCTACTGCGAGCTACGATGCGGGCGACAAAGGCCAATATCGTCATTTCATGCTCAAAGAAATTTACGAACAACCTAACGCGGTACTGAATACGCTGGAAGGTCGTTTGAGTAATGAATCAGTGATGGATGAAACCTTCGGCAACGGTGCCACTGAATTATTCAAAAAAGTAAAACACATTCAAATCGTCGCCTGCGGCACCAGCTACCACTCCGCGATGGTTGCGCGCTATTGGTTGGAAACCTTTTCCGGTATTTCCTGCAACGTTGAAATCGCCAGCGAATTCCGTTACAGAAAATCCTTCGTACAACCTAACAGCATGGTAGTCACCATCAGCCAATCCGGTGAAACAGCAGACACGCTTGCCGCATTGCGTTTAGCAAAAGAACTCGGTTATTTAGGCAGCTTGAGTATTTGCAACGTCGCGGGTTCATCACTGGTGCGCGAATCGGATTTAGCATTTATGACTCGCGCCGGTGCGGAAATTGGTGTTGCATCCACCAAAGCGTTTACCACGCAATTGGTTGGCTTGGCGATGCTGGTATTGGCCATCGGTAAATACAACGGCCTTTCAAATGAACAACAAAAAGAAATGGTCGCTGCGTTAAAAAATCTTCCGGCAAAATTGGAAGAGTCATTAACACTCGCACCAAAAATTGAAGCGCTCGCAGAAGAATTCGCCGATAAACACCACGCATTATTTTTAGGCCGTGGCGATCAATACCCCATCGCAATGGAAGGCGCGCTGAAATTAAAAGAAATTTCGTACATCCACGCTGAAGCTTATGCAGCCGGCGAATTAAAACACGGCCCACTCGCATTGATCGATGCAGAAATGCCAATCATCGTTGTTGCACCCAATAACGATTTGTTAGAAAAATTAAAATCCAACGTCGAAGAAGTACGCGCGCGCGGCGGCATCTTGTATGTCTTCGCCGATGAAGACGCTCACTTCGAATCCGATGCCACCATGCGCGTCATCAACGTCCCGCATATCCACCCCTGGTTGGCACCGATTCTCTACACCTTGCCGTTACAGCTGCTGAGTTATTACGTGGCGATTATTAAGGGCACGGATGTGGATCAGCCGAGAAATTTGGCGAAGAGTGTAACGGTGGAATAATTGATATTGTTGTTTTGATTCGCGTATGTATGAATAAGGCACCTTTTGGGTGCCTTATTCATTTGTGCTTGTAAAGAACAGCCTCGAAAACGTTGTGTAACACAATACCTACCCTCCGGCACAGTTCCTGTCACTGTTTCAGAAGACGCCGACCAAGAGGAAGCTCATGCCTGATAGCCAATTACCCTCGCATCGTCTTAGCCTCTAGGACGAGTTGACCGAGTTTTTGCTGTACACCGCCCCCGGCGGCAAGGTGAAAGTGGAGGTGCTGCTCAACAACGAAACTCTGTGGCTGACGCAAAAGCGGATGGCGGAATTGTTTGGTGTGCAGCGCCCTGCGATTACCAAACATTTGAAAAATATCTTTGACTGCAAAGAGTTAGATGAGGCCTCAGTATGTTCCATTTTGGAACATACTGCCGAGGACGGCAAAAAGTATCAAACCCAGTATTACAACCTGGATGCGGTGGTTTCTGTCGGCTACCGAGTGAATTCCGCGCAAGCCACCCAATTCAGAATCTGGGCAATGGCGCTAATCAAGGAATACATCATTAAAGGCTTTGATGTTGAGCGGCTGAAAAATGGCCGCTATTTCGATAAGGATTAGTTCAAGGAACTGCTGGAGCGCGTTCGCTCGATCCGCGCCAGTGAGCGCCGCATCTACCAGCAAATTACCGACATATTTGCCGAGTGCAGCATAGACTACGATCCTAAATCCGAGACTACCCGCCAGTTCTACGCCCATGTGCAAGACAAGTTTCACTTCGCCATTACCGGTCAAACCGCCAGCGAAATTATCTATACCCAAGCTGATGCAACTAAGCCGGCAATGGGCATGAGTAGTTTCAAAAATGCCCCCGCAGGCCGTGTGTTGAAAACTGACACGGTTATTGGCAAAAACTACCTGAGTGATACCGAGATTAAACAACTGGAGCGCACCGTTACCGCATTTTTTGATTCCGTTGAAGGCATTATTGAACGCCGCACCAGTTTTACTATGGATGACACGTCCGACATTAACATGGTCATGGTGCATGAGTTTCAGGTGCGCGATGAAAACCTCCCGTTAAAAGTGGCTGAAGCTTTAGGCACCTATCAAGCAATACCCAGTAGCAAAACGTTTGGCGTGGTGAATGACTCGTCGCGTATTGTATTGATGATTGACGAAGCGCACAGAAACCAGGGTTCCGACTTGGGCGATAATATTTTTGAAGCATTTCCCAATGCAGCACGCTTTACGTTTACGGGTACACCGCTTATCACTGATCGCCATGGCGAAAAGAAAACCTATAAACGATTCGGCGAGTACATCTATAAATACCGTTTAATGGATGCTGTTGATGACGGTACTACTCTGCAAATTCTCTATGAAGGTCGCACAGCCGACGCCGCCTTAAATGATAAACACGGCTTTGAAACGGAATTTGAAAATCTGTTTAAGGAGCGCACAGAAGAGGAGCTTCTGGCCATCAAGAAAAAACACGGTGCCACAGGTGATATTCTCGAAGTAGAAAATCGTATCCGGCAAAAGATATGGTTAGGCATTACCTACAGCACATTTTCCCCAATCGCTTTAAAGCGCAGGTCGTATGCCACTCCAAATTGGCAGCAGTGCGCTATCAAAAGGCGATTCAAGCCGCACTACAAGAACAGGCGAATAACCTGTTCTTGCAGCCAAATGCCGATTTTGAATAGCTGAAAAAATTAAGTTTCCTTAAAGCAGCAGTGGTGGTTTCGGGTGATGGCACCAATAAAGCCGTATACATTACTGAGGCACCCAAAACAGCGCGTTTATTAAATGCAGGCAGTAATTTTTGCAAGCCTTTTGATTTCGATGACCCAGACAAGGCTAATACCGGTATCGCCTTTTTAATTGTCTGCGATATGTTGCTCACTGGTTTTGATGCGCCTATTGAGCAGGTTATGTATATCGATAAGAAAATCACTGAACATACCTTGTTGCAGGCTATCGCTCGTACCAATCGGGTAAAAAAAGCAAGCAGCGCGGTTATGTAGTGGATTATATCGGCTTTACCGAATATTTGAGTGAAGCCCTAACATTCTATGCCGCGAGCGACGAACAACAGGAATTAGCGCAGGGCCTTAAAAATATTGACCTTTCCCCAATCTCAGTACCACTTCAAGGATGAGATTTCCTTGGGCTAGGATAATTGGAAATCTCATCGTCGTCATGGTTTAGGTTTTGGGGGAAAGGTCAGTATTTTTTTGCATAAGCCTTAAGTTTTTACTCTAAAAATGTATTAAGGGATATATGGCGTGTCTTACGTCAGGACTAAATTTTTTAGAGGATTAGGAAAATGGTTGCAGTAGTAAGCGGGAACGGTTTGGGGCTGGTGAATGCATCGAACACTACGCTGGGAGCAGCGGGTCAAGTTGGCCAAGGCCTTTTAGGTCAGGCTGGAGGTGCATCCTACGTCAACGCAGCTACTGGTAACCTGATTATTCAAATTGGCGACGAGCGCCTTTCTGGCACAGGTCTCGATCTGGCGGCACTCCGAACATACAACGCTATGGGCGGATTAACAGACGGTGATGTAGACGGTTGGCGTTGGGATGGGGAAGCTTCGGTTCTACTGACCGCAGGTACCCTGAACCAGCCCAACAGTACCATGAGCCGCACTACTGGCGATGGGCATGTGGCCGTATATAGCTGGAGCACCGCCAATAGCCGGTATCAATCCTTTGAAGGAGCTGGCGCTGTCGATACCCTCTCATATGCATCCAATGAATGGACTTGGACTGACGGCACCACCCAAATCACCGAAAAGTATGACAGCACCGGCAAGATTAAAAGCCGCATTGATACTAGTGGTAACATCATCAGCTTTACCTATAACGGAAATAAATTAACCAGCATCAAGGATAATGATTCGGGCCAGGAACTGATCTTTAACTATGATGGCAATGGTCGTGTATCACGGATTGATACGCGCTCAATGAGTGGCGGCAATCTACTTCAACAGGTCCATTATGCCTACGATGGTTATGGTCGGTTGAGTACCGTTAAAGCCGATCTGGATCCGACCAATGGTATTATCACTGACGTATACACCACCACCTATAGTTACGATAGTACAAGCTTTCGTATAGCCAATATCACTCAAAGTGATGGAACTTCTGTTGACTATACCTACGATACTTCATTCCGCATTAAAACAGTGACAGATGCAACGGGTACACAGACTTTTAATTACAACCCGGCGAATGGAAATGTATTAGCCAACACAACCGTGACCAATGAGCTGAGTCAGGTCTGGGTCTATTCCTACGACGCAGCGGGTCAGTTGAAGCAGATACAAACCCCGGCAGTTGATGGCCAGGTGATCACCACCCAGTATTCTTACGATGCAAATGGCAACGTCAGCCAAATTATTGATGGACGTGGAAATAGTGTTGTTTACCAATACGACAGCCGCGGCAACCGGACGTTGGAACGCGATGCATTAGGCAACACGGTTACCCGAACCTTCGATGCAAAAAACCAGGTGCTAACAGAAACCCGTTATCGGGTGCCGGATTCCGATGGCGATGGCAGTGTCCTGCCAAGCGACCCGATGACTACCCGTTATACCTACGATAGCGCTAGCCGTCTTCGTTTTATTGTGTCTGCTGAGGGAAGGGTTACCGAATACCGCTACAACGCGAAAGGAAATCAGACAGATACTATCCAATACGCTAATGGGACCTACGCTACCAGTGCGTTGGGATTAGCTGAAACTATCAGTGAAAGCCAGTTGGCTACTTGGGTAGGTACACAGAACAAAACCAAATTACAGCTAAGCAAATATGCTTACGACAATCGCGGGAATTTGTCGGAAAAAACCGACTATGCCACAACTGACGCCAGTGGTAATGGTGTTCTCGATAATGCAGCTACTGTAACTCGCTTCATTTATGACGCCCACGGCCAATTATTGGAAACAATCGCCGTTAGAGGGACGACAAGAACTGAAACAACTAAATTAAGTGTCGTTGTTTACGATGGCCTCGGTCGTCAGCAAAGTGTTACCAATGCCAGTGGAACTAGCACAACAATCTATGACGGTACAGCCCGCAAAATCAATATCACAAATAGTGCTACAGGTTTAACTACTGCTCAGGCCTTTGATGCCAAAGGCCGATTGATTGGAGTAAGTCAAACAGCAACAGGTGAGTCTGCCCGCCAGACGAAATATTATTATAATGCCGCTGGCAATTTGGCCATGGTTGATGCCGGTGGTAACCGGAGCTATACCTTTTATGATGCCGCCGGACGCGTGCAGTTCAGCGTGAACGCTACTGGTAAGATTACAGAGTATAAATACAACAAAAATAATCAGGTCACTCATCAAATTGAGTATGCCAAGCTCGCTGACACAACTAGTTGGTTTAACAGTTCGAACGGTACTGTCGTTAAAACTGCACTTGAACAAGGAGTGGATGTTCGCAGTGACGTAGTAGGTGATCGTTCGGTTCAGTTTGTGTATGACAATGCCGGGCGATTAATCGCACGAAGTGATGCAGGGGGTAATGCAACTTACTCAACTTATAACGGTGCCTCTGAAGTTACACAGATTCAAACTGGCAGCAGAGTTACTCGATATTACTATGACTACGATGGCCGTCAGGTGGGTGTGCTTGATGCCCTGGGATATCTAACAGAGAACAAATTTGATGCCGCTGGCCGCCTTGTCAGAACTATCAAGTATTATTCACGCAGCGATTTAGTAGCATTAAGTGCACCAATATGGGGCGGTGCTAACAATCAAATAGCTCCCCTTGGAAAACTCTTTAACTATGTGGTACCGCCTGCCCTTGATCCTAACGGGCTAGCTCTAACCTACAGTGTTTCCGGTTCACTACCAGCCTGGTTGATGTTCGATGCCGCTACTCTAACACTCTCTGGCACACCTCTTTCCGAGACTCCATCGACGGTTGTTTTACGTGCTACAAATAGTGTGGGGGCTTTTGTCGAGACAACAATTCTATTGACGACAGCTAATGCTGCACCTCTGTTGCAAGTACTGACTGATGTGTCGCGGGAAAAAAATTCACCGATCGATATCATTCTACCGGCGGCAACTGATCCAGATGGGCATGCAATTAACTATAGTGTTACTGGCTTGCCAGTAGGACTATCTTTTGACGCAGTAAGCAGACGTATTACCGGTACTGCCACAGCTATCGGTACTTACCCGATTGCTGTAACCGCAAAAGATACCTTCAGTGCCTCTGTTACCCGAACATTCAACCTGATAATTTCTGATAACGGGGCGCTTCCAAGAGTTGTTTTCAACTTTGGAACTCCTGCGACCTATAACTTGCCAGTAGGCTCATTTGTTGATCCTGAAGGTGATCTGTTGACATTCAGTGCAACCTGGACGCAATCGGTATATCAGGGTGTAGATGCTGAGGGCGGTAGCGTGTATTCGGACGTGACCGGCCCGCTGCCAACGGGTTTGACGGTTAACAGCTCTACCGGTGCGATTACCAGTAGTGGTTCTTTGCCGGTTAAAGATTACCAGCTTAATGTCAAGGCGGTTGACCCCTTCGGGGTTGTTATATCCAAACGTTTGCTCCTCACAATAAACGCCGCACCTAAAAATGGAACTGATCAGCTGGTGGATCAAGTTACTAGTAGAGGTGTTCTTTTTAATTACACTATACCTGCCGCTGCTTTCAGCGATGATCAATACGATTCCCTCGTCTACACCATTACTGGGTTGCCTGATGGATTAACTGCAAATGGACGTGTTATCAGTGGGACAACCACGGCGGTAGATGCCAGCTACACAGTAAAAGTTACGGCCACAGACCCCTACGGTCTCAAGTTTGATCGAAGTTTCAAAATAGCCGTAAACACTGCGCCAGTGGCCCCTCCACTCGTAAATCAAACGGTCAAAACTGATCATAATCTGAACTATCAGATTCCCGCGTTTACCGATGCGAATAACGAGGCCTTGACCTATACAGCTTATTGGCTCCAGGAGAGTTTGCAGTCCAACAGTACTGAAAGTGGTGGAACTACTGTCGTTACACCGGTGGCTTTGCCCCAGTGGTTGAGTTTTAGCACAACATCAAGAACGTTCACTGGCAAACCGCCCGCATTGTCAATCGGCACCTATAAAATTGAGGTCCGTGCAAAAGATCCTCTCGGCTCTATCACTAGCGCTAAATTCGACATAGCCGTTGTGCTCCAGTCAGGTCCTCAATCAGTGAAACCCATCCCGAATGCGGTGTTCACCGAGGGCGTTGCAAAGACCTATCAACTTCCGGCAGGAGCCTTTGTTGATCCCGATGGCGACACCCTAACCTACAGCGCCGTTTGGATGCAGTCGGTGACTCAAACTAATGGTGAAGGTGGTACTTACACAGCGAAATTCCCTGTTGCTTTGCCTCAGGGTCTAACAATCAGTAGTGCAACAGGAGCGATTAGCAGTAATGGCTCTACCCTACCTAAGGACTACGAAATTGAAATTACGGCAAAAGATCCGTCTGGAGCTACCGCAAAAAGTAGCTTTACATTGGTGGTTAATGACATCCCAGTAGCCGGGCCTGACTCGCTCGATAATAGAGTCGCGTATTTAGGTCAAAACTTTACTTACACGGTTCCGACAACCGTTTTTAGCGATGCCCAGACACTAACCTACACCGCGTCTGGAATGCCAGCGGACATTACCTTTAACAGTAGCACCCGCAGCTTTAGTGGAACGGTTACGTCGGGTACTGCAGGCAGCGCCTACACCGTTACGGTGAAGGGGACAGACCCGCATGGTCAATCTATT
>CAIOHY010000245.1 GCA_903858205.1 uncultured Cellvibrio sp. | reverse complement strand
TTGTTCGGCCAGCGCCTGAAGCTCGCTTACCGCGCGGCGCAGGAAGTGGCGAATCGATGGCTCATCTTTCAGCACGCCCTCGTAAACCTCAATTCCAGCCAGCGCGAGGGATTCCGGGTAGCACGCGATAGCATCGAGCACAGCAGTGCGACTTTGCTCGTCGCGCACGCCGGTGCGACCACCTTCCACGCCCAATTCCAGAAGTAGGTTTACGCGCTGCCCGGCCTGGGCGAAAAACTGCCCCAATTGTTCAACGTTGGCGACGGAATCGACTATCACAAAAAAGTCGAATTCGGGGTTTTGTAGCAGGCGGGAGATGATCGCCATATTGGCGCGGCCGACCAACTGGTTAGCCATGATCACGCGGCGCACACCAAAATGGTAAGCGGCTTGTACCTGCGGCGCAGTCGCCAGGGTAATGCCCCATGCGCCATGGGCAAGCTGCTGATGAAAAAGCGCCGGGCTCATGGTGGTTTTACCATGAGGTGCGAGTTTCAGCCCATAGGTGCTGATAAAGGATTTCATCCAGTTAAGGTTGTGCTGCACACGAGTATTGCTGAGCACCGCGACCGGCAGGCTTACCTGCTCATCTAATAGGTTCCACCCCAACGCAGCGATGGAACCAATAGGCGGCGCTAAACTGACATCGCCCAGCCCTTTACCCACCAGACTAAGCCCGCGCTCCGACAAGACTTCTTGTAAATTATTTTCTTTATACATGCTTTTTTCTCATCAAAAGCAGAAAAAACGTTCATTTTTATTAGATTAACACCAAAAAAAAGAACTTCAAAGAAAATAATTTACATTCCAGCGTAATTTTATCCGCCACCTGCAAGTGATTTTCATCAACCCAGAGGAACCGGCGGGCGCCCCGCCCCAACAGGCAGGCAAGCAGGCTGATAAGTATTTCAGCGAGGGGATTATTGCTGTAGCAACCACTCGCGCCCGGCGCGTTCGCTGCGGAAGGTTTCAATCGCGCCGCGCTCTTGCAGAGTGACGTAGACGGTTTTGCCATCCACACCGCCAAAGGCGACATTGGTTGGCTTTTGGCCTTTTAATTTACTGCGTTCGATCACCGTGCCGTGTGGCGATACCACCGCGACTTCACCGGCGGCATAGCGTGCGATATACAAATTGCCATCGACATCGCAACGCATGCCATCCAGCCCGTGATCGGGAAATTGAATCAGCAAACGCTTGTTTTTGACGTCGCCCGTTTTGGTATCGATATCGTATTTCCACACATTGCGCTGCACACTTTCGTTGACGTACAAGTGTTTTTCGTCGGTGCTGACTTCTACACCGTTGGTGGTGCCCATATTCGCTTCCAGCAAGGTGACTGTGCCATCAGTCGCGACTTTCCATAGATTGCCGTTGCTCTCTTTCCAGTTGGGATCACTCGCGTAAATCACACCGGATTTGGCGATGGCAATATCGTTGGGCTGATTCATTTTATCGCTGTGGGCGTGCACGGAAATCGCTTTGGTTTTGGGATCAATTTTCAACACATTGTGGCCGGAATAATCCGCCATATACATAAATCCTTGGCGATCAAAACGAATACCGTTGCCGGTACTGCCTTCGGGCAAGGTCACAAACAATTGCGCGTTATCTTTTTTATCGACAATGCCGATGGTGCCGTCTTTACCAAAACTGACCGCATATAAATTGCCCTGCGCATCTACGGCTGGGCCTTCAATGCCTTGGGTGAATACATGATCGGCGACGTAATCTGTCGTCTGCGCAATGGTGCATGGCGCTGCCGAAAAAAATGCAGCAGCGATTAAGTAGCGGGGATTAAATCGAATGTTATTCATAGCGACCTCTTTGTGTTTTTTAAAAATCTGCCTGAGCCGCTGTAGTGGTCGGGCATTGATAACACAAACAGGTCGCGGAATAAACGTGTAATAGCCGCTAAAGATTAGGGTTGCGGGTGGTGCAGATCACGTAAGCGCAGGGTGTTTTGCATATAGACCTGCCCAGTCTGCCCCTTGATCGATACCGTCATGCTGGGCTGGTCACTAGTCCAGTTGATTTCAATCAACCCATAATTGTTGCGATGCTCGGCCAACCCCAGCCGATGCTGGTTGGGGCTGATGGCTTTCCATTCTTCGGTCAGACCCGATGAGGTCGCCTCCCACAGCGGGTAGCCGACAGCGCCATCGACCCGGCTGAATTCCGACCAGTGGGTATCGCCCGAGATAATAAATACGCCATCCACTTTGAGCTTGTCGATCAAACCAAACAGACGGCTGCGCTCATGGGGGAAATTCGCCCAACTTTCCCAGCCGGTGAATTCCGGTAGCAATTGCACACTGCTGGCGATGATGCGCAAATCCGCTGGTTGCCGCAGTTGCGCCTCCAACCACTGCCATTGCGCCTCACCCAAGAGCTGGGTGGAAGTGTCGCTGAGCGGCTCGTAAGGGCCCATCTTTTTGGGAGCCTTTTTGAGCAGGTATTCAGCTTTGGATACCCCATTGAGTGGGCTGCGATTCCAGCGCAGGTCGAGCAAAATCAGCTGCACCCGCTGCCCCGCTTTGCCGTAGGTATGGGCTGTGTAGATGCCATCGGTGCGGGTGCGGCGGGCGGAATCCGCAGGTTCGCCCCAGAAATCGAGCATGACCTGACGCGAGGCTTCTTTCTGCGGGTATTCCGCACCGATATCATCGGCGCCGTAGTCGTGATCATCCCAGATGGCCTGCACATGGCTTTGCTGGCGCAGGGTTTGGAAACCGGGGTTTGCGCCCAGCTTCTGGTATTTGCGCTTCAGCTCTGCCATATCTTCGGTGTCGCCGTAGATGTTATCGCCCAAGAACACAAACAAATCCGGGCGCTCGATATTGATCGCCTTCCAGATAGGCTGTTCGTGATCCTGATGCACACAGGAACCAAAGGCGATGCGGGTGATGCCCTTGTCCAGATCCGGCTTATTGGGCAGGGGCTTGGCGCTATCGGCAATGGCGAGTGCGGGCAAAAACGCGACTGCAAGCCAGAGCAAAATCGGGGTAATTAAGCGGGATTTCATGGCGATACTTTTGTCCTGGGTGAGGTGTCGGATGAGGCGTCGGGTGAAGCGAGAATCTCAACCATCGGCTTACCGGCGGCAGTGCTGTAGGCCGTAGGATCAAACCCCAGCAGCTGCAATGCGGTAGCGGCGATTTGGTTGGAGTACCACTCGCCCTGCAGTTCGCCCGCCGTTTTCACCCCCGGCCCCATGGCCGCAAACCACACCTGATCAGCCCCCGGAATGCCATCTTGGAAAGGCGCCATTTCCGGCGCTGAGGCATGACGCGCGACGGCTTTTTTACTGCCGTGATGCTTCCAGCCTTCCAGCGGCAACTCCCCGCGTCCGTGGTCGGTGGTGATCAGCAGCAGGGTTTTATCGCGGTAGCGGCGGTCGCTCTGCACGCGCTCCCACAGCTCGCGCACAAAGCCATCAAAGCGGTGCGCGGCCTGAATGTACTGGTCAAATTCGCCGTCATGGGCGAAGTCATCGGTCTCGCCGTAGGCGATGTAAACCAGACGCGGCTTGTCCTCATCCAATGCTGCTAGCGCATATTGGTGGGTAAACACATCCAGACGCACGGTTTGCCAGGGGCTGGGCGTTTGGCGCTGCAACTCGTCGATAAAGGCCTCGCGCGCGTTCACCTTGCCCAGTGCTGGAGAAAACCCTGCATTGACCGGAAATCCGGCGCGTTTGCTGTTGAGGATGGCGGGAAATACATCCCAGGAACCAAACGCCTGCACCTTGCCGCGCCAGTGCGGCTGCTGATTGATCCACTCGGGGAAGGTCACATTCGGATTGGGCACAGGGTCATTGGTATCGATGGCCGGGTCAGCGCGACCGGTAAGGATCTCGCTGTAGCCCGGATAAGAAAAATGCCAGTCGTTGGTGACTTGCATACGGCTGGATTGGTCGCGGTTGCCCAACAACACACCCTTGGTCGCGATTTCGCCCCAGATAAACGGCAGCAATTTTGCGCGCGCTTGCTGCGGATCAGCGGCGCTGAAGCGAGTGCGCAGGGAATCGGGGTGTTTGGTGTAGCGGTTGTCGTTGAGCAAACGCTCATCCATACCGCGAAAGACTTCCTGCCAACGCAGGCCATCCACTGTCACCAAAATCAGATGTTGCGCAGGGCGTTCAGCAGATGCCGCCGAGGCCAGCAGGCTTAACAGACAAAGCGCAATGCAACGAACAGGAGTGAGTATCGTCATGTTGTGTGTCTCCACAAAGGTATCGACAAAAAAAAGGCGCTTCGCAAGAAGCGCCCAATCCCAGAAGACGGATTAAAAGTCACGAAAAAAAGTCACGAAAAAGCGATCGATCAGAACATCGCTTTTAACGAGAAAAACGCTTGCTGCGGAGCACCCGGCAGCAAGGTTTGTGCGGTGCCATTTGGATCGGTATTGGAGAAGCCACCACTGCCAACGGTGGAGATGTAATCTTCATCGGTCAGGTTGGTGATATCCAACTGGGCGGTCAATTGCTTAAGTGCGCCCAAGTCTTCAAAGCGATAGCCAAGGCTCAGATTCAGCACATTGTAAGCATCCACTGAACCGTCGTTGGTGTAGGTGTAGTAGCGCTCGCCAGTGTGCTTGAAGTGCAACTTGGCGAAGGCGCTGCCCATTTCCAGGCCCAACTCGGAGTTGAACATCAGCTCCGGTGAATCCACAACGGTTTTGCCCGAAAGCGCCACGCGGGTATTGCCTGCGGTGAAGTAGTCGTCGGAATAGGTGGAATCATTCAGGCTGGCCGAGTTGTACCAATACCAATTGTCATTCATCTGCCAGTTGAGGCCAGCTTCAAGGCCAATCGCCTCAACCGCACCCACGTTGGCCAAGGCATTGAAGCTGCCGATAATCGCCGAACCCTGTTGGATGGCGAGCAAGCGATCGTCAAATTCCACGTAGTAGGCAGTCATCACACCTTCAAAGCTGTCACCACGGAAGCGCCAACCCAATTCGAGCGAGGTGGCAGTTTCGGGTTGGATGCTGTCGCGGATGGCTTCAAAGCCCGCTTGGGTTGCCGAGAAAGGCGAAGTACCGGTGGCAGAGCCGATCAGCGCGCGGGCGTTTTTACCCAGAGTGCTGTAGATCTCCTGCTTGTCAGTCAGCTCGTAGACGAAACCTACTTGCGGCAGGAAGTTCTCGCTGGTCTCGATGCTGCCGGTTTTGTTGGCACCGGTCACTGTGTCTGCATCGACATCCACCTGCATAGCTTTGGCACCCAGTTGGATACGCAGGGAGTCGGTCGCTTGCCATGAATCCTGAATGTGCAACTGCAGAGTGTCGGTGCTGAAGGCGTATTCCCACTGAGTCAAGAAGGGGTTGGTTTGGAATTCAGTAAATGAACGCGTTGGAGTCACAGAGCTTGCCTCGCCATAGAAGCGGCGGGCTTGGTTAAAGTCATTGGTTTCGACCCAGACACCGGCATTAAGACTGTGGGCGCCCAAATCGAAAGTGAGACCGGATACGACACCGGTACGGTCGATATCGTACTCGGTAGTACGGATCGACAAAGGTGCGCCGTTAGGAGTTGCTACGTAGGGTGTACCCCACAGACCCTGACCTTCGTTGGTGTGTTGGTAAACCGTGGTTTTCCAGTCGATAGCACTGCCAAGAGGCAGATTCAGCGACACATACCCGAGGTTGTCTTCACGCAAGCCAGAGCCACCCCAGTAGGCGTCATCCAAACTGTTTACCTTGCCAGTAAACTTTCCTTGGGCGGCGGCGATAGCGCGGGCATAGTCATTGCCGTAGTTGTCCCAATCGCGCCCAAGACGGTCGATCATCTCCAGTGACAGATCCTGATAATCGATTTCAGCGCGGTCTGAAAAGCTGTAGAAGCCGGTCAAGGTCGCCTCGCCCAATGGCTGAACCACTTTGAAATTGAGCGCTTCTTGCTCCTGCTCACCATCGCCTTTCCATTTGTCGGTGGTTTGGTCAACGTAGCTCACAAACAGACGAGTGCCTGCACCGCCAAATTCACCCGAATCGATACGCACAAACGCGCGCTGGGCGGCATCGCTACCCACACTGCCATCAACATGGGCCGCAAATTCAGTGGCCGGATCTAGTGAAGTGAATTCCAGAGTACCGCCGAGATTGCTGGTTGACGCTGCCGCAAGCGAACCAGCACCTTGGGAGAGAGCGGCAGCGCCGATGTTCTCGGAAATAATCGCACGGCTGATGTGCAAGCCGTTGTGGTTGCCGTAAGACATATCGCCCAGCGGCACATCATCAAGCGTAAAGCCCAGTTGGTTTTGACCAAAACCGCGCACCACAATGCGGGTAGACCATTCGTAGGCGCCATAAGGATCAGCGGATTGGAAGTTCACACCGGGCAACTTTTCAACCGCTTTAAGCGGGCTGGTTCCCGCTGGGTATTCCGCCAACTCTGCAGTGCCCAACACATGCACCTGGCGGGTTTCACCGCGCCCGAATACCAGCGTTTCTTCCACTTGAGCCGCTGCGCCACTTTTTGCGGCAGCGGTGATTGCCGTGGTTTGCGCATTGGCGGCAGTAGTCGCCGATGCAATTAATAGTGCCAGTAGAGTCTTGTTCATAAGCCTTCCCCAATCAGTGTGTGTGATTTATTGGGGGCAACTCTAGATGCCAACTATGACCGCGAGGCTGCGGTTTTTTTAAAGTTTTATGCACTATTAATGACGCTTTTATTAAAAAAACGTCTAAGTTATCCAATTTCATCCCAACACTTTTTCCTTATATCCCCCCGTGATTACTCACCCTCGCGGGGGCTACTGCCAGAAGTCTGCCCCGGAAAAAGTCTGGAAAGCCCTCGCCGTCACCGGCCGGATTGCGGCAGGGCTCGCATTTTTTTGGCGCCATTAACCGTATCTGCACCGCGTTGTGATTTACATAGCCACTGGCACGCGAATTTTCTGTTAGGCTCTGTGTAAATAACGTTCAACCCGTGCGATTCACCCCGCCGAATCGCCCCTCGCACAGGGACTTTACTCTCATGACCATCCAACGCGCCCTGATTGTGGATGACTCCACCACCGCCCAGTACCGGCTCAAAAAAATGTTGCGCCGCTACCCGCTCGATATCGATATCGTCG
>CAIOHY010000244.1 GCA_903858205.1 uncultured Cellvibrio sp. | reverse complement strand
TCTATTCTATTATTTCATGGCTGCGTATCACGCAGTTCGGGATGGTGGCAATGAAACAAGTCAAATGAATCTCAATGCGGATATTGTAAGCAAATTTAAAATTTTAATTCCGTCATTAAAAGAGCAATCTGCAATTGTAAATTATTTAAATCCAAGCTTAAAAAAATTCGATTTTCTGATCGAGAAGGCTCAGTTTGCAATTGAACTAATGCAAGAACGCCGAACCGCTCTAATCTCCGCCGCCGTCACCGGAAAAATCGACGTACGCAATTGGCACGCACCACAAAATTAAATATTGAGAACAAAGGGATACAACATGTCAGATCAGGCCACCGAACGTGTATTTCAAAATGACATTATTAAGCAAATGCTGGCCAATGGCTGGCAGTTGGGCGTGCCTGAAAAATACAATCGCGAACTCGCTTTGTACCCTGAAGATTTAATTGGTTTTGTGCAGCAAACTCAAGATGCGCAATGGCAAAAATTTAAAACCCTTTACCCGCATAATGCCGAACAAAAATTATTAGAGCTGGTTGCCGCTCAACTCAATAAAGCAGACCCTAACGCCACCCATAAAGATGCGCGCACCTTCGGCACGCTGGGTGTGCTGCGCCATGAACTGCGCGACCGCAATGTGCGCTTTAGCCTCTGCCAATTTAAACCCGAGCATGATTTAAATCCAGATACGCTTTCGCGCTATAAACAAAACAAATTGCGCATAGTACAAGAGCTGGTGTATAGCCCTTGGGCAACCGGAGCAGAACTGGCAGAAACTGGTACAGCCCTGAGCGACACAGATAAAAAGCGCGCCAAAACATGGCGTATTGATTTGGTGTTGTTTGTAAATGGTTTGCCCATTGCAACATTGGAATTGAAATCTGAATTCAAACAAGCGGTAGACAACGCCGTTAAGCAATACAAAACCACGCGCTTCCCCATTTGCCCAACCACCAAAAAGCCAGAACCGCTCTTAACCTTTAAGCGCGGCGCGATTGTGCATTTTGCCGTAAGCCAATATCAGGTTTACATGGCTACTCAATTGGCCGGTGGCAATACTTACTTTTTGCCCTTTAACAAAGGCACCAAAGAAGGCGCAGCGGGTAACGATATTCCCGAGGATATTTCGCGTTACGCCACCGACTATTTGTGGAATGAGGTTTTACTGCCAGACAATATTTTAAATATTCTGGCCAGATTCGTTCATTTGCATATCGAAGAAAAAGAAGATTGGGAAGGCCGCAAATACAAAAAAGAAAGCATGATCTTCCCGCGTTATCACCAATGGGATGTGGTTAAAAAATTATTGAGTGCTGCAAAAACCGAAGGCGCTGGGCAAAAATATCTTATCCAACACAGTGCGGGTTCAGGCAAGTCCAATTCAATTGCTTGGGTAGCGCACCAGCTATCATCCCTTTACGATCAAAAAGGTAACAAGCAATTTCATTCAGTGATTGTAGTCACTGACAGAACCGTGTTGGATGCGCAATTACAAGACACCATCTACCAATTTGAACATACCGATGGTGTGGTCGGGCGCATTAATCGTGACGAAGGCGAAGGCTCTAAATCAGAAAAGTTGGCAGCCTCACTACAAAACTCGCAGCCAATAATTATCGTCACCATTCAAACCTTTCCGTTTGTATTGCAAGCCATTGAAAAAAGCGCATCACTCAAAGAGCGCTGCTACGCGATTATTGCGGATGAAGCTCACTCATCCCAAACCGGCTCTACTGCACGCAAATTAAAAGAAGTGCTGATGGTGGACGCTCGTAGTGAAGGGCAAGATGAAGACGAAGAATTAAGTGCAGATGACATCATCGCCGCTGCTGTAGCCTCACGCCGCGCATCCACCAATTTAAGTTACTTTGCCTTTACCGCAACACCCAAAGCAAAAACCCTAGAGTTGTTTGGTCGCAAACCAAAACCTGACGAAGCTGCCTCAGAAGATAATAAGCCTGCTGCTTTTCATGTGTACAGCATGCGCCAAGCCATTGAAGAAGGCTTTATTCTGGATGTACTGAAAAACTACACCAATTACAAAGTGGCCTATAACCTCGCGCAAAAAATTAACGGTGCCGACCAAGAAGTTGATAGCAAAAAGGCCAAAGTAAAATTAAACCAATGGGTTCGCCTGCATGACCACAACATATCCCAAAAGGTGATGGTGATCGTTGAGCACTTTAAAGATAACGTCATGGGCTTATTGGGCGGTCAAGCAAAAGCCATGGTTGTTACCAGCTCACGTAAAGAGGCAGTACGTTATAAACTCGGGTTTGATAAATACATCAAAGAGAAAGGCTATCAAAATATTCGCGCTATGGTCGCCTTCTCGGGCGAGGTAGAGTTTACGGATAAAGACCCAAACTCAGCGGCGCTCATCGGCGAGAAATATACAGAGAACAATATGAACCCCAACCTCAAAGGCCGCGACATGCGCAAAGCCTTTGATTCCGATGACTACCAAGTCATGATCGTCGCCAATAAATTTCAAACAGGGTTCGATCAACCTAAGCTTTGCGCCATGTATGTAGATAAAAAACTCGGTGGTGTTGAATGTGTGCAAACGCTGTCCCGTTTAAACCGCACCTATCCCAGCAAAGAAGTCACCGGCACTTATGTGCTCGATTTTTTCAACGAACCAGAAGAAATACTCGCGGCCTTCCAGCCTTACTATCAAACCGCTGAACTGGCAGATGTATCTGACCCTAATTTGATTTTCCAGCTATACGACAAGCTGCGAGCAGACAGCATCTTCACTTGGTATGAAGTAGAACAATTCTGCACCTACTTCTATGAAAGCAATAAATCCAATGCCGCCATCGCCAATATTTGTAAACCCGCTGTGGAGCGCTGGCAGAAGCGTTATAAGTCCGCTGTAGATGCTTTCAAGCAAGCCAAAGATATGTTTGAGCGCACCAAAAAAACCGGCGACGCAGTATTGATTGCCAACGCAGAAAACAGCCTGAAAGATTGCCAAAAAGAAAAAGATGCGTTGGAGATTTTCAAAAAAGACCTGGGCACCTTTGTGCGCTTCTATGAGTTTATGTCGCAAATCGTAGACTACGACGATACCAACTTAGAAAAGCTCTGCCTCTACGCGCGCAACCTACGCCCAATGCTGCGTGAAGCAATCGTGGAAGAAGATGACATTGACCTAAATAACGTAATGCTCAGCCACTACCGCGTATCAAAAATACGCCAACAACATTTGCAACTACAAGAAAACAAAGGCGAATACAACTTAGAGCCAAACGAAGCATTAGGCACCGCCAGACCACGCGATAAAAAAGAAGAATTTTTATCGCAAATTATCAATCGCCTAAATGAACTCTTCATAACCGATCACCTAACCGACGCTGATATGGTCAACTACGCCTACACCATAAGAGACAAAGTTGGCGAGAACGAATTAGTAATGACCCAAATCGCCAACAACTCACCCGAACAAGCCATGCTCGGTGATTTCTCCAAAGCGATAGACGATGCAATCCTGGATAGCAACGAAGCTCAACAAAACCAAATGATGCAATTGCTAGCCGACCCAAAAAAATCAGCTGCATTTGCTAAGGTAGTATTTGATTTGTTGGTGATGGCTAATGATGAAAGGCCAACGATATAGGCTGTCGGAAACTTCTCATCGAAATGGTTTACTATGTCGGTTTTCCGCAACCTACCGAGAAACTTATGAGCCTGGATAAATCCAAAAATCGCATCGCAAAAAAATCGAAAATGGGCTTTCAAGGTTACCCTAAAATTTCCATAGTTTACTATGGTAAAACTGCTAACTTTGCTGATGAGGTGATGATTGAATTTGTATCGGAGGAAGGCGCCGACATTCAAACCGAAAGGTTCACCAGTAAAATAGATGTGCGCGAAGATGAAATCATTCAATCTGCATTGGTAAAAATGATTGAACGCGCAGACGCAAAAACGGTTGTACAAGCCAATAGTGTTTTGATTCTTTCATAATCAATTCAGTATTCGCTTGTAGCGCGCCAGCTAATGTAAATTTTTAAGTTTTCCCAAATTTATTGCTTCTCCAAAGGCCCAAATGCAGGTGGTGGTGTGCGGTGGTGAGTTGCTGCTTCGTATGCTGTGCCTACTTTTATTAACATAGGTTCTTCGCCTTGGCCGGAGAAAAAGGTAATTGAAATCGGCAACGGATGCGCGAGTTTTGTTTTTTGTGTGCCTGGCGCGAGTACGGAAAGATAATCATTTTTTTCCGGATTAAGTGCATATACCGGTTCGTAGATCACATCGGTCATGCCCGCAGGAATGGCGATGCGGGGAATTTGGAAGAAGGGGCTGATGCCATCCAAACTGTGAACGCCCACATTGGCGCCCAAAATTTTCGGTGTGGGTACGGTATTTTCAGGGTGTACAAATACATCGATTTTATTTTCATACATCATTTTGGTGAGCGCGAGGCGTGCGATGTAGCTGCGCGCTAGTGCATCGGCTTTACCGGGCTGTGTGTGCCCTTTGAAGTTCACCCAGTTTTTTGCACCGGCCACTGAGGCATCTTCACGAAATTTTGCATTGGCAACCCATGCGGCCCAATCGGTAATGCGTTTATCGCCGCGCGCTTTTAAATAATGATCGAATTCAAAAACCGTATCGGGGCAAAGTGCGGGCAAGCAGGGTAGTGCGCCGAAGCTGGCAAAGTTAACAATGTTCACTGCAGGCGTTAATGGCGCTTCGCGGCGACTGAGTTTTAACAAATAGTCGTACGAGGTTACGTCGTAACCCGGTACAGCGAAAATCAGCTCGCCTTTGACATCGCGGCGGGTAAAAATTTCGGGCATAAAGCGGGGCAATAATTCTGACAGCGCATCGCTAAAGGTATAGCGCAGGTTGGCGATTGCAGGATCATCCGGATAGCCGGGCGTAATGGTTTCGACAATGTTTGCGCCAAGTTTATCGCGCAGTACGGTTTTAATTTCTTGATCAATTTGATCGCTAATAGCAACGTGATTCAGTGTGGGTTTGAGCATGTGTTCGCGCACTATCGCGATTCGAATGCCTTTTAACGGTTTAGGATTTTTTTTCAGCTGCTTATCGCTCATGGCGAAACTGGTGTAACCCTCCTCGGGAATTAATGCTTTAGGAACGGCGGTGTAAGGATCTTTGCTATCGAAATAACCTTGCTCGGAATCTTTTACGGCATCCAATACCAATGCAGCATCTTTGAGCGTGCGTGAGTGAATGCCGGCGCGATCGTTAAACCATTGATAGCCAATACCACCTCCATCGGGCAGCAAACCTTTGGTGGTGAGTAGTGTGACTACGCCACTGCGTGATGCCGGCCCTTGGCAGGAGGCGCCGGATTGTTCACAGATGCCGATAGTCGCAAGGTTGGCGCCGATGGCTACTCCTGAACCACTGCTGGAGCCGCGCGCTACTCGCTCGGTGTCGTAAGGGTTACAGGGTTGCCCCGCCCATGCGCCCATGCCTAAACCGCCACCCATAGGGCGAGTGGTGGATTTCACCGAACCGCCTGGGTCGCCGGGGCCACCGTTGAATTCATGAGCCACAGATTTGGCATAAATGATGGCGCCTTTGTCGCGCATGCGCGCCACAATTGCCGCGTCAGTGGGTGGCACGTCCATCGCAAAATTCACATCGTTATTGGCGGTGGTGCGCATGTCCTTGGTGTCGTAAGGATCTTTAATAGCGGTCACTACGCAATAAAGTGGCAAGGCTTTCAAATCGGGTTTGGCGCCGTAGAGTTTATCCAACTCAGCTGCTCGCTCTATGGCATCCGGTTGTTGGCGAAATGCTTCGCACACAGAGGGCGCATTGGCTGGCAGTGGGCCCGTTGATGGGTGCGCATCAAAACTACCTTTGCAGGTTACCGAGCGCTCGCCGCGAATATTCAATGTCTCCAGCGCGTTTAACTGACCAGCGTTGGGAATGCCCACACGCATCCCCACCTGTGCCGACACACTTGGGTCAGATACGGTTGGCTCCATCCGTCCGTACTCAAACGGCAAACCTTTATAGGCGGCCATATCAGGAAAAATGCTCGAGGCTTTTACCGTCGTTGTTGGAAAATTCAGCGCGGCACCGGCGCGCACATAACCCTTGGCCGGATTGATCGCAGCGCCGTCTGCAGTGACCAGTGCAGTGCACACGCCGTTGTAAGCTTTAGCTCGCTCGATATAAGCAAGCACGACATTTTTACAGGTCGTTTTTTTGCGTTTAATTGCCTCGTGAATTGACTCGATAGTCGCTTCTTCTACGCGAAAACTATTATCAGCGCGCAAACTCGTGGCATGGCAAGTGAGTACAGAGCACAGACCTATGAGGAGTATGCGGTGGCGGATTGAAGAATGATGTGGCTTCACTGGATGACCTCTGGCTAGGGACTGCTCGTGATTAAGGGCAATGCGCGTAGTGCGATATTTATTGAGTTGATGTGGTAACTAGACGAGAAAAGAATAGGTAACCCCACCTGCAGCTGATCTGGGCGGGCGAGTGATGTAGGGGGTTTGGTGATGGATGCGTCAAACCCATTAATGAGCAAAGAAAATATCGAACATGCAGGCAGTTATGGTGTAGCGCTCGAAAGTCCGCTCGGCCCCAAATCGTCTGCCCGCAACGCGCGCGCGCGACCTGAACATCCAGTGCAAAATTGGGTGTTGGACCCCGTACAGGATTTGCTTTTCATTATCGCGGCGCCGCTGTTGTGTTTAGGCCTCGCGCTTTTGTTGATGCAGCACTATGGAGCTGAACGCGGCGCTGCCATGATTATTACGGCGCATATCGTATTGACCGTGGCACACCATATGCCCACCTTCATTCGCATTTACGGCGACCTCGATTTATTTCAGCGTTTTAAATGGCATTTTGTTTTAGCGCCCATTATTCCGTTAATTTTTTCTGCCGTTGTATTGGTGTATATCAATGCCAAGGGCTATCCCGTTGAATATTTTTTATATCTGTATATTTTTTTAGCGCTCTGGGACCCATGGCATTTTTTGCGGCAACATTTTGGTTTTATGCGCATTTATGATCGCCACAATAAAGCACCGGTAGCGCTGGCATCGAATATGGATTGGGCGATTTGTGCGATATGGTTTTTGCACATTATGGTCGCCAGTGCCGATTGGATTCCAGGATTGTTAGAAGATTTATATCGCACTGCCAACATTCCCTTGTTGCTCTTTTTACCGCAAGGATTTATCCCCGCTTTAAATACTTTTACTTGGTGGTTAGCTGCTATCACCACGTTGGTTTATGTTCTCTATCTGTGTTGGTGTGTGAAGCGCGGCTATTACATTAGCCTCGCAAAAATGGCGTTGTTGTTATGCACCTTTGGCGTTATGTATTTTACCTACACACCGAATGAATGGATTTTGCAATTAGTTCCGGCGTGGGGTTTCAAGCTGGGCTTTGCGACCTTGGGTATAGTTCACATGACACAGTATTTGGCGATCGTATGGCGCTATGACCGCCGTATTGCTGAGCAGGGTCGCGCGCGCGCCAATTGGTTTACCTGGATACACAATCGCCGCACGCCATTGGGTATCGCCGTATCTGCAATCGCATACGTTAGTTTTTGTATCCTGTACGGTGATGCAATTACTACCCGGCATGAAAGTGCGTGGTTGATGTCGTGCCTGTTGGCTATAGGTTTTACATCAACCTTAATGCATTACTATTTTGATGGTTTTATTTGGCGTATTCGTCACCAGCAAAATCAAGCGGCGCTCGGTTTGCAAACAGCGAATCCTGTTGAGACCACATCGGAAATTGAAAATAGTATTGCATCAGCTCGCGTGGGGTATGAGGATCGCGTGGATTCGGCAATCATCGACAAACAACAGCCAGTTATAAAACATGAGGCGCTGTCGTGGTGGAGTGGTGGAAAAGAGCCAGGCCGGGCGCGCCTCTTTTTGCGGCAACTCATTTATTTTGGGCTGCCCATGGGAATACTCACGTTTGGTGCTGTATCGGTATGGAATAGCACGCCGGGTAATTACGTGGCGCAAATGTATCAAGCGGAGGCGCTTAGTTCGCAGGGCAAGCCAGAGGCGGCTGTGCAGGCGGCGCGTGC
>CAIOHY010000243.1 GCA_903858205.1 uncultured Cellvibrio sp. | reverse complement strand
CCCTGTAGATATTGATCAAGAAATTCCTGCAACGCGGGTACCACCGCAGCATCGACCACTGCTAAACACTGCTGGCCATCTTCCTCGGTGATGCGGTGCTGCAACCCGCGCTCACGCAAATAGCCGCTGAGCGCACTTAAATCTTGATCAAGCGGAAAATATTTAACGGCAATCCAGTTCAATGATGAGTTCCGGCGAAGAAGTGATAAGTAACAGATACGACTGTAAATGATTGAAGATCAATACAATCGTTATGGATTAACACTAGGGATCAACATAGACCCAGACAAATTTATCGGGCTGCAATTGTGCCTCACCATCCATGCGGTATGCCACCAATCGCCCGTATTTAACTGCACTGTAATCGAGGCACGCAAGATTAGGCGCAAGTGGCCGCGGCTGTCCTTTGAGCCAATAGTGACCGATAAACAGCGGCGGCTGGGATTTATCGTAATACACCATTTGCGAGCGATGCTCAGGCGCAATTTCTGCTTTAGCGATATGTTCGGGAATGGGATCTGGCTGGAACAGTAACTGCCCATAGGTTCGCGCTGTGTGCCCCCAAAATTTGGTGCGAAAAGCGCGCCGCTCATAACCGTCAGACGACACCATGGTTTGGCCATCAGGCAAGGGCAAATCCACACCACCAGTGAGCCGCTGTTTGATACGGGCCTCCAAACTGCCTTTTTGGATCGAGCGATTGATAAACAACCAATCGATATGGCCATCGCCGTAAGTGGCACGATGCAGATCAATCAGCGGCTGATCCCAACACGCGTGTACCGCGCGAAACACCTGCAGGGTCAATGGATGCTGGATCTCCAGAAACAATGGCAACTCCGCAAACCAACGCAGAAATGCCTGCCATTCGTGTGGGTAATGGGCAAATTGCTCCAGAGTTTCATTGATCTGGCGCGCGTTGGCCGGCGTGTGCGGGCGCAGATATTCACCGGCAATGGAAGAAGGGGTTGAATAGGTAATCGCATTAAATTCGTGGTTGCCCAATATCATCAAGGCACTGCCCTGCTCCACCATATCGCGCACCAGATGCAATGCTTCGCGAATGCGCGGGCCGCGATCAACAATATCGCCAAGAAAAATCACCTGCCGCTGCTTTGGGTGGCGATAGCTACCGGCAATTTTTTGATACCCCAGCACCTGTAACAACCGCTCAAGTGATTGAGCGCAACCGTGCACATCACCAATCAAATCGTAACCTTTCGCCGTTCCTAATAACGGAGAAAAAGCTGAATTGCTGGGCACGGCGTCAGTCATGTTATTCCTTCAACAAGTGGCCACCCCAACCCAATTTGGAGCGGCAGCGTTCATAGAAGTTGTAATCAAGCGGATGCAACAATTCGAGCAATTGCGGTTTTTTGCGGATTGCAATTTCATCGCCCGTTTGCACATCCACATGGGAATGGCCATCACAGGTCACCATGGGCTCAGCGCGATTGTGCTCACCGACGATAATGCTGATCGCACTATCCCCCGCCACGACAATAGGGCGACTACTGAGTGTGTGCGGGTTCATGGGCACGACCACTATGGCATCGAGCGCCGGATGAAGAATCGGACCGCCACCGCTAAGTGAATATGCGGTAGAGCCAGTCGGTGTTGAGACAATTACGCCGTCTGATCGCTGGCTCGTTACAAAAACACCATCGACGGAAATTTCAAACTGCAGCATATGAATAAATTGGCCGGGGTGAAGCACTACATCATTCAAGGCATCCGCGGTGGCGATCACTTGCCCCTGACGCTTTACCTCCATGTCCAGCAGAAAACGCTGTTCGGATTTAAATTTGCCCGATAGGACTTCATCGACTTTATGTTCAATATCTTCCGGGGTGATATCGGTCAGAAATCCCAATCGCCCGCGATTCACACCCAACAAAGGCACACCGTATTTGGCGAGCGCACGGGCACCACGCAACAAACTACCATCGCCCCCAACGACAATCACCAGATCACAGACCTGACCGAGAGCCTCCATATCCATGATTTGTTGTGCAGACGACAGCAGACTGGCATCGGTAATTAAGGCGGCGGTCTCCGCTTCAAGCACAAAAGCCTTGTTGCGCTGTTGCAAAAAACGAATTAACCGCTTAATGGAATAAACCGCGCGCTCGTTGTTAAGGTGGCCAATCAAGCCAATAGTTGAAAAATGAGTCATAAAAATTCACTGAGAGAGCGGTTATGGAAGTGCGCGAATAACATACACGTTTGTAAGCTATTATAGCCTGCAGATCAACCAAGGCTTTATATTATGCCAAACACGACGACCTCATTATTAAAAATGCATGTGCATGAGCTTCAACATCAGGCCGTGCGCGATCTGGCATGGTGTTGTTTTAGTGCTCCATTATTGCAAGAGCTGCCCGAATCAGGTGCGACCATCTTGCCATTTAATAACGATCAACTTTGGCCTTGGTTAGTTGCTTTGGATCAACAACCAGCCGAGCTTCTCAAACAAATTTCAGCCGTTAAAAGCACACGCCTAGGTATTTATTACGAAACTCTCTGGCGCTTTTATTTTTCGCAGCACCCGGAATGGGAATTACTCCAACACAATTTGCAAGTCGAACGCACTGGGATCACGCTGGGTGCTTTTGATTTTTTGTGTCGTCGCGGCAGTGAATATTGGCACATAGAGACAGCGGTAAAATTTTATCTGTGCAACACAATCAATCCAGATGACGCGCGCAACTGGCATCATTGGATTGGCCCCGCACGCCAGGATCGGTTGGATTTAAAACTCGCCCATTTGCGGCAACACCAACTGCCATTGCACCAAACACCAGAAGCCACTACGCAGCTACAACGTTTGTATCCAGAAGCAACCGAATGGAAAACCGGTTTATGTTTGCAGGGTTATTTATTTTCGCCTGCCCTGAGAACTTTCAGCCCTGCGTTTAGCAGTGAAAATCATGGCAATGGATATTGGTGGCATCTGCATGATTTTTTGCAGCAGCTACACAAACAGATCGATACACGGTGGATTATTTTAGAACGTCAGCGTTGGCTATCACCCGCGCATGTCAACGATAAAATTGAATTAGTAGCAACGGCAGATTTAACAACGCAACTACAAATACAGATTGGTGAAATGAAAAGGCCGCTACTATTAGCGGCCTTAACGAAAACAGATCCTGCAGGTAATTATTGGGCTGAAGACTGGCGCGGATTTGTTGTGCCAGATAGCTGGCCAAACAATGCATCTATCGCGTGAGATTTATCCCTGCCCAAGCACTGCAGCGCCATCGCGCAGCACATAGTTGTTAGTATCTTTCAAAAATTGTTGTAATCCGGTCTGGGTAAACAATTGCGTACAATTCTCCAGTGCCAAGGTCTTATAGCCGTGCTGTGCTAATAAATGAGCAGCCGCACGACTGCGGCGACCAGTATCACAATAAAAAATATAGAGTTTATCTTTAATAAGCAGACGGGATTTAATCGCGAGGATATTCAACGGAATATTTACCGCTTGCGGCAGATGTGCTTCGCTGTACTCTTCTTCACTGCGCACATCGACGGCCACAACACCCTTAGCGATATGCGCTTCCAACTCATTCAATGCTAGCGTAGCGACAATCGGCTCCTTCAGCAGCCGATAAAAATCCTGTTTGTCCAAGCGCATTAATACGCCATCAGTACGCATCATTACCGTCGCATTGCGTACCGTTTCGTTCACCAAAGCATCTTCACCAAAACAGCGCCCAACACCGATGGTCGCAAGGTGTTGCCGCTTTTTATCGACATGGCGAGTAACATCGGCCTCACCTTCTTTAATGAAAAGCAAGTACGCAAGATGGTGCTGGGCTTT
>CAIOHY010000242.1 GCA_903858205.1 uncultured Cellvibrio sp. | reverse complement strand
GGATTAAAAAATAACGGATAGCAACTAAGGAAGAACACTTAATCAGCGCGGCGGTAGGTGGTGAGCGTGAGATAAACATGAACCGCGCGTATTTTCGGTGTGTGGGCGAAGCACACAAGGTGTAGTTTTTAGCTTTTGTTTGCGGCTTTGCCGCCACCTTAAAACGTAGGCGGCATTTAACATAGCGTAAATTATGCGGCGCGCAGCGCGGACAGTGGCTTGGTTTGCGTTGCCGCTTTTTACGGGCAACGCTAACCAAACACTGCGCATAATTCCTACGTTATGTTACTTGCTGCTGGAGTGGTGCAACCCCATGCATGGGGTGCGTGACAGAAGGAGCTGGCGACTGGCGGAACGGGGGATGGTCAGTAAAAAGAGCTGCAAAGCGCATGACCGTTTGGCGCGACGGGTGCGCTCTTGCTGTTTTGCACACGGCGTGACAAACGGTGATGTGCGTGCTGCGGCTTTTTTGTTTATCTGCGGTGTAGCCGAACTCGATATTAATGAATCGAAGGTTCCTCACTCGCTTCCGCTTCAAGCATCAACAACAGCGCGGCCTCTGCATCCTCGATACTAACCACATCAACATCAGGCGCTTTTTGTTTTTTGATAAGCGCCGCCGCTGGATGCGTTTTGGTGTGGATCTCTTTTAATTTCTTCACGCTCACTTGCGTATAAATCTCGGTGGTCGATATATCCGAATGCCCCAACATTTCTTGAATGAAGCGAATATCGGCGCCATTTTCTAACATCAAAGTCGCCATCGCATGGCGGAACAAGTGGCATGCACCCACTTTGTTAATGCCTGCTTTCTCAATGTATTTGCGGGCAAGTGTGGTCATGTTGTTGGGATGCAAGCCCAAGCCATAGGCCGATAAAAACAATTCTCCATTATCGCGTGCGCAACTTAATTCGATCCTCGCTTCATACAGATATTTTTCCACCCACGCCGCCGCGCGCTCACCAATCGGAATCAGCCGGTCTTTTTTGCCTTTGCCTTGGCGAACCATCAGCGTGCCTTCGGCTATGTCTAGGTCAGTGATTTTTAGATTGGCAATTTCAGTGCGCCTTATGCCAGTACTGTAAAGCACTTCCAGAATCGCTCTATCCCGTAACCCTAACGCATCGGTGGTATCGGGCTGGTGCAAGATGGTTTCAATCTCGCGCTCACTAAGAATAGATTTAGGCAAACGCTTTTCCACTCGTGGCATTTGCAATTCGCTGGCGGGATTACTGGCAATGTAATCCTGCTGCATCAACCATTTAAACCATGCGCGTATCGCGGACAATCGCCCACACTGCGAACTAAACGATAAAGGTTCGCCATTCGCTTTGCGCTTGTAAAATAACGTGCGTTGATAACGATCTAAAATCGGTTTACTGATTTGAGTTGCATAAAATAATTGCCGTTGTGCGCACCAATCTACCAGCTCGCACAAGTGCAACTCGCGGCCATCGAGTGTTAACTCGCTGTAATTGTGTTCGCGCAGCCACGTTATATAGGCTTGTGTTAAACCGTATAAACCCTGCGCATGGTTGATGTATTGAATGTGCGGGAACTGATCGAGCAGATTGGTTTTGCGGTTGTTGTGGGAATCCTGTTTGGTTTTGGCCATGCTCACACCTCCAGTGCGCGAGGCACAGCAGAAGCGGCGACTAAGGAAGGACTGCTACCAGTACGATACGACCCGCCGTTAAATTTACCTAGAAGTGCGCTTTTTGTAATTTCTTCCACTAAATCAATTTGTACACTGTTTTTCCCGGTGTTTTTGGTGATTTCAGTAGTGCGCGAACTACCCGCGTTAGCCCCGTTTTGAGGCCGCGTTGACCCCGCGAACTCACCCTTAACACCCCGCGAACTTTTTGTCATACCCACAGTTTTTAGCGCTTCAACATCAATTAAGCCGTGTAAACGCGCATGGGTTTCATCACCAGTAGATTCCCACAACAATTCATAAACAAACGATTGGCCGCGCATACCTCGGTGAACAATCAAGTATTCCATTTGTGTTAACCGCTCCAAGTGAACACGCAATTGTGTTTCACTCCAGCCTGTAGCATCACGAACGGTTTTGCGCGTAAAACGATAATCAGATTTTTTTATCGCTTCACCTGCACAGATTTTTTCAACCATATCCGCCATTAGCGTTAACAGCTTTCGCGTCTGCGGTGGTAATTCATCAAGCGTGCGTCCTAAGACTTCATGCGCCAACTGATTGGCTAATTCAATATCGGACAAGGCTACTTCAATGTATTCAATCACCGCGCCGTTATGCTCCACACGTTTAACGTCACGTTGGTACTGGTGCAGCAAAGTGATTGCATCAATCAGCGCTAAATACTTTTCATGGTCACGGCGTGTGCGGGTTTTATCGCTCAGGAAGGTTAAGTGTTCAGCGAACGGATTAACGACTTTTAGCGGCCGCAGCAACCGCTGGGCGTTTTGGTGAAGGGCTATCAAGCGTTGCTTGTCTTCGTTAGCGCGCAAGCCTTCTAATGTGCGGCGCTTGCGTTGTTGCGCGTGGATGAGTTCCGTTTGTTCGCGGGATTCGTCAACGGATAACACTAAACAACGGTTTAACAATTCCTCATCCAGATCAATCGCGGTGGTGGTGCTGAACAACATCACCGGCCCTTCAACGCGGTATTCCTGCGTTTCCAGATTGCCGGTGGTGGCATTTTTTCCGGTAGAGGCAATCGACACCACGCCTTCACTTTGTAACAGCTTTAAGGCGTAGCTTGCACCGTGCGCGCCTTCCTCTTCGCTGATGGCGAGTATCTTGTGTTTTAAATCCTTCTCACCCAAGTAAAATAAACTCTGCCCCGTCATGGCGCTGTATTGGATGCGTTCTTCTTCCGGCATAAATTTAAGCACGGCTTCCATCAATGAAGATTTACCAGCGGCGCTAGAACTTTGCACCATCACTGCTAATGGTCGATCAAGTTTGCGCGATACCGCCGCAAGGTAAGCCACTTGTTTATTCGCTTCTTCACCCACAACGCCACAACGTGCAAAGTCACTTAACACCTGTTGCATGAGCGTGAAGGATTTCAGCAAGGCCAAAGCCGCGTGCAATTCATCATCACTCATCGCATGACGCTTTTCTGATTTACCCAACACACCACGGATAAGCTGGTCTTGCAGTTCTTCCAACTGTAACAACACAGCGCCCAGATCAGATTTTAAAACCGATTCATCCACTCCCAACTCAAGCGCGGCTTGCTTCACATACACGGCGCGGGCTTTGGCGCTGTAGAGGTCAAGCGTGTCCACGTAAAACAACGCTGCACACTTAACCAGGAGATTGATTTTAAGCAGCTCATGGCTGGTGTTTTTGCTCAAACCACGAACTCGATATTGGCGGGATTCAACGGTTAAATTGATTTCACTTTCGGTGGCATCGACAAGGATTTTAGGGGGAGCAACTTTAGCAGCTAAAGAAGAAGTGATTTCCTGCGCGATTTCTTCTTTAGCTGCTAATACTGATTCATCAACGATTGGTACAGATTCATTTTTATTACCATTACCAATCCACTCCGCTTTTCTAATCGCAACCCCTAAACTCTTAGGCGCTGGCGTAACCTTGAGCGCGTATTCATTTGCATCCATGCCTTTTGGGAACAACACGCGGAAAGCATCAATGCCATTTTCATTTAACAGCTTCGCTACTTTTTCAGCAGCAGTATTTCCGGCCTCATCACGATCATAAGCAATCAACACACGCTTTATTTTTAACCCAACCAATGCGCTTAACAGCTCATCCGTAAAGCCATTCACGCCGTAACTGCTCGTCACATTCTTAAAACCCCAGCGCCAGAAGGTGAGCGCATCCAGCAAGGCTTCACACAGAATGATCTCTTCACAACCCACCAAGCCTGTGTAATTAAACACACCCGCATGATCACCCGGTAAATACAAGTGATAAGCCGTACCCGCACGCAAGCCATCCAGAATTTTGCGCCCGTAAAGTTGTACAACTTCACCCGATTGATTCCACAACGGAACCACCACCGAACCGTTTAAATGCTCGTGGCCACTCTCACGGTAAACACCAATGCGCTGTAATTTCTCGCGCAACTCTGCGCCGGTTTTGCGGTTCTTTTGCGGCAAGCGTAAACCCAGGGTGCGATTGGCATAACCCAACTTGAAGTGGTTAATTAATTCAGGATCGTTCAAGCCACGTGATTCTAAATAAGCCAACGCCTCCGGCGATTGCTGCAAAGTCTCGTGGTAATAATCCACCACCTCGCGCAATAAGGTTTGGTCATCGGCATCAACAGAAACAGGTGCGGCAAGTTTTGGAACGGTAGTTTTTATAGGCAGGGATGCCTTGTATGTCGCGGGCGCAGGATGCGCAGGAGCGACCACCTCATTTTTCAACAACTCCACCGCATGGCGAAAGCTCACGCCCTGAGTCTTCATCACCCAATCAATCACCGAACCACCGGCACCACAACCAAAGCAGTTGAACAGGTTGGATTTTGGGGTGATCACACAAGATGGGGTTTTGTCTTCATGGAAGGGGCAGCACAGGGCGAAGTCCTTTCCTTGTTTCTGAAGTTGATAGCCTTGACCCTCGGCCAGCCGCACCAGCGATACCTCAGATTTGATACGCTCAATCACTTCATCTGCAATACGTGCCATAAAACCCTCATTTCCCAAAAACCCGTCAAGCCTCTATGTGGGTTTTATTTTAGTATCATATATGGTACCTTTGTCAACCTTGAATGATACGGGAGATTTACAGTATGGCCACTTTCCTCACTTGGTCTTTACCCATGAGCTTCCCAGTTCAACTCATTCAGCTACGCAAGCAACGCGGCCTAACTCAACAGCAACTTGCTGATGCAGTAGGTATTCACGTAAATCAGATTAAAAGGTACGAGGCAGGTACCACACAGCCTACTTTGGAAGTGCTAATCAAGTTCACCAAGGCGCTGCACATCAGTATGGATGCGCTGGTATTTGGGGATGAGCCAGAACTGGACGACAGGCTTCGCCGACAGCTGGAAGCTATCAAAGAGTTAGAGGGCGACGACAAGATGATTATTCAAGAAGTACTGGAAGGACTGATTTTTAAATACCAAGCTAAACGCTGGTCTCGCATTAGTAACGCAAACTAATAATCCAAAACTATACCACCAAGTGATACACTTAATGACAAGCCGTATTTTTACCACAAAAACCTTTAGGCGCTGGATGAGCAAGGCTGATGTCACAGACATCGCACTGATTGGCGCTATTCAAGAAATGGAACTGGGTTTGGTTGATGCTGAGCTGGGTGGCCACCTGTTTAAAAAGCGCGTAGCGCTACACGGGCAAGGCAAACGCGGTGGCGCAAGAACCATTGTGGCCAGCAAGATTCAAGGGCGCTGGTTTTTCCTGTACGGCTTTTTAAAAAATGAACGCGACAACATCAGCAATATTGAGTTGAAGGCATTGCAGGGCTTAGCTAAACAACTGCTGGAACTTAGCGACACACAACTCAAAAAAGCCTTGTTGTCCAATGAAATTACCGAGGTTCATCATGAGCAAAACTAACAGCCGTATTCTGGATGAGGTTCAGCAAACCAGCGAAGGTCTATTCGCTGCTGGCGCCATTACCAAACGCCAACTCGCCGAACTAGAAAAACACTATAAGCTGGATCTGGAAGAACTCAAGCCCACGCAAATTAAATCCTTGCGGCAAAAAGCACACCTGAGCCAATCGGTGTTTGCGGCAGTACTTAACACCAGCGTCTCAACGGTTCAAAAATGGGAAATTGGCGACAAGAAACCCAGTGGCACCTCATTGAAATTACTGCATCTGATTCAGCGCAAAGGATTGGAGGCGATTCTTTAGCGACTAAGAAAAAGCAAAAAGCCAGCGCATTTCTGGGCTGGCTTTGGGGATGCTTCACATTAAAGGGCTCTGACCCCTTTAATGGTTAATAATTCATATCTTCCGGACGATATAGACCAACACCTAACAGATTCATCGTTATTAGTCTTTCAACTAAACCATCCGAAACCATTAAATTAGAGCTATATTCCGCATCCCTCGCCAACATATGATCACCCATACAATCACTGCTATACCTCAACGATTTAAATCCCATAATGCTCTCGGTACCAGGAATAAGAGTGAATTTAGAAGCAGCTTTATCAATACCAATAACCTTAGCAGTAACATTTAACAAGCTATAACCAACAAGCTCACCATCACTCGCGCTAATCACAACATCAATTAGCTGTATATCCGCAGAAGCAAATTCTTTTAATGTACACGCTAATCGCTCACTGATTACAGGTAACATAGCGTTGTTGCATAAACAATCAAGCCTCTTTAGCTCATCAATTGACGCTTCAAAAGTAATAACTGGATAATTTTTCCCTATTGAAACAATTTCACCATCCGTAAAAATAAATCTATCTGGAGATAGATTTTTATCGTATTCACCTATTAATTTATCAGGGTATTCACTTGGTATTTTCCAAAGATAAACCATTTTTTAAAGTTCCACCTACTGAGACCATGAGCGTTGATTTTTATTTAGAGCCCTTTCACCTGATTTCAAAGCTTGTCGCTCTTGGGTAATAATTGCATCTAAAGCTTGTTTATATTGCTTTTGATTCCAGTCATTTTGCTTTCCTGCCTTGACGACTGCATCCATCTGTTCAGCTAAATTTACACTCACATCATTTGTGTGCTTTCCATTATGGATAGATCTTGTTGGATGCAAGCTTTCATCTGTAGGTAGAAACATTTTATTTTGACGCTTCTGCAAATCAAATCCAGACAACTCTAATAATTCATGATTTTTAGTCAGCTTATTTTTATCACTTAAAATATGATGATCCTGAAACCCTTGTGCTTTTAATGCTGATGAGCGATCAAAACCTCTTGACCTTAACAAATCAAACCCTTGCTTAGCGCCAAGAGCCATCATCCCAAGCACTAAAAAGTCACTGGCGCCTGCTGCACTGCGACTTCTGTCATAACCTATATTTGCAGCTCGCTCATAGCCAAGCATCTCCGTTCGCTGTGCATCGTTTAGAGAATTATCTAACAACCATGAGTCATCAAAATTATTATTCGCATTGATCAACGCTTGAGTCTGATCAGCACTTTCTCCCCACGCCATGGCTGCTAACTGTACACCAGCCGCGTGTAAACCCGACGCAACTTTATCGCCCGCCAAGTTATTAATAATTGAGCCCATTGCTTCGTCCATGATGACGGAAGCTGGCCCAAATAAAATAACTTTGCTCATCATGGCAATTTCTTCAAGATGAACCGTATCCGACAGTTCGCTTAATCCCTGAAGCACTTGCGATGAGCCACCAAAAATCTTGTCAGCTGTTGGACGCTCAATTTCGTTAACGGGTAATTTCTTATCACCAACGATGGCGTAATCATCCGGCCGAGAAGATGATGCAGTACCTGCACTATCTTTAGCGTTCTGAATTTGCTCTATGCCTGAAGCAAACTTTTCATTCGCCATGAATTTTTTGAATGACTCTGCCGTTCCGCCACTTTCAATCCACGACTCAAAAGTGTCGAGCAATGCAGGTGAAGTTTCCGCAATTTCTTTTCTTAATGCTCTAACAGGTGCATTTTGGCCATACTTAATTACCTCAGTCGCCAATGCATTCCCAAACGCATCTGCGGCAAACGCCGACGCAACTTGTCGTACTGACACGATTTTTTCTAAAGGCATCAATATCTTAAAGAGCAGTTGCGCATCGGCCGCACGACTTTACTAAAAAAATTCCCTAGATGCACTTTTTGTTTTTAGCTGCTGCGTGGGCGTGTTGGTGTGCGCGTAGCGCACGGCAACGCGAACACGCGGCCACGCATGGCGGTTGGCTTTTGATGGAGAGGAAGAACGATTCCATGCGTAGCGCACGACTGCATGGATGCAGTGGTCCGGCATCCCGGAGGTAGAGCAACGCAGGAGCAGTTGCCGACGGATTAAAAAATTAACGGATAGCAACTAAGGAAGAACACGTAATCAGCGCGGCGGTAGGTGGTGAGCGTGAGATAAACATGAACCGCGCGTATTTGCGGTGTGTGGGCGAAGCACACAAGGTGAAGTTTTTAGCTTTTGCTTGCGGCTTGCCGCCACCTTAAAACGCAAGCGGCATTTAACATAGCGTAAATTATGCGGCGCGTAGCGCGGACAGTGGCTTGGTTGGCGTTGCCGTTTTTGTTTTCGGCAACGCGAACCAAACACTGCGCATAATTCCTACGTTATGTTACTTGCTGCTGGAGTGGTGAAGCCCTGAAGCTCAGGGCGCTTGCTGGAGGGAGGAACGACTGCAAGCAAGGGGTTTGGTAAATTAAAAATGCTGCAAAGCGCATGACCGTTTGGCGCGAGCTGTGCGCTGTTGTTTTGCACGGAACGTGACGAACGGTTTTGTGCGTGCTGCGGCATTATTTTATTTCTGTCCGCACATGATGTTGGCGAATCGAAGTATCAATGTATCGGGCTTTCATCATCTAACTCATGTGCGAGCATCGCCAGTAATTGAGCCTCCGACTCTTCGACAGTTACAAGAGAAACATCTTTTTCTTTTTTTGATTTTATCAGCGCCGCCGCCGGATGGGTTTTGCTGTGAATCTCTTTTAATTTCTTCACACTCACTTGCGTGTAAATTTCGGTGGTTGATATATCCGAGTGGCCGAGCATTTCCTGAATGAAGCGAATGTCGGCACCGTTTTCTAGCATCAGTGTGGCCATT
>CAIOHY010000241.1 GCA_903858205.1 uncultured Cellvibrio sp. | reverse complement strand
CCAAATACTTTCCAGTTGCGGTCTGATAAACACAAAAAAATCCGATACGACGTGAGTTCGTATCGGATTCTCTGGTTATTGCTCTGCGGACGCAATCCTTAAGTGAACAGCATTGCGGCGCTTGGCCGGGGTTTGATATGCAATTAACGAGCTGCCTGTGCGCTTAGGCATCCGCGAGCCAATTGGCGATTACCTTGTCGATATCGCCATTGTATTTTTTCAGGCTCGCCTTGAACTGACCACTGAACGACTGCCCCAAGTTGACGCCGTTGAGAACCACATTAATCAACTTCCACTCACCTGATTTCTCTTTGCGCATGGTGTAATCCAGCTTGTGGGTGGCACCTTCAATCGCCACTTCTTGCTTCACGATGTGACGAGTCGGATTAACTTCATTTACGCCCGCGATGGTGACTTTGCTTTCAGCGTAACCCAATACACCTTTGGCGAGAGATTTCACCATGCCGTCTTTAAAAACCTTTTGAAACGCCTGACGCTGGTCAGGAGTCGCTTGTTTGTATGCCTTTCCCATAACGGAAGCAGCAATAAACGGGAAATTCACCACCTGATCCAACGCCCCTTCAACTTGCGCGTAGTAGGCGTCATCAGCGGTTTTTGCTGCATTTTTTGTTTTTACCAAATCGAATAACTTTTGCGCGACGGACTCTACAATCGCTTGTGGCGATTGGGTTGCTGCCGCTGCCGGCGCTTGCGCGATAACACTGGTGCTTAACAGCATCGTTAGACCGAAAACAACACCAGAGATTTTGGTGAGCAGATATTTCATCGTAGAACCTTCCATTTATATTGATGTGTGGTCATTAAGTCGGAGCTAGCCTTGTACAGGCACAAAATCACTCTTCCAGGCCAGACCCGAGACTAAAAAGTCCGGGACTCAGACAGCGTGAATTCCTTATGGTGCCATTCTTTATGCGTTGCTTATTGGATGTGGCGGCTTATCAAATCGGAGGCGCGGTGAGCTGGTTTGCGGCGCGCACTATACCATTTAGATCTGTGCCACCATAACTCGCGCGCTAGAAAAAACCCGTAAACATCCCTCGCCTTGCTCTGCATGCTCGCTATAATGCCCCACCTCGTATCGCCAACCCTGGCGCAAACTTGCTCTATTTTGGATCTGTTTTATGGCTGCTTTTGACTATGTCAGCTCCGCCTTGCGCACCATCCGCTTGGAAGCCGAAGCGGTTACGGCGTTGAGTGCACGTATCGATGGCCAATTTACCGCTGCCTGCGAACTCATCCTTAATTGTTCTGGCCGCGTGATAGTGACGGGCATGGGCAAATCCGGCCATATCGGCAAAAAGATCGCCGCCACGCTCGCCAGCACTGGCACACCCGCTTTTTTTGTGCACCCCGGCGAGGCCAGCCATGGCGATTTGGGGATGATCACCAAAAACGATATTGTGCTCGCCATTTCCTACTCAGGCACATCCAGCGAAATCGTCACCTTGTTGCCGCTGCTCAAGCGCGCCGGCATTAACATCATCAGTATGACCGCCAATGCACAATCCACGCTCGGCGAAGTCGCTGCAGTCAATCTTGATATCAGTGTGGTCTTCGAAGCCTGTCCGCTTGATCTTGCTCCCACCTCCAGCACCACAGCGACTTTAGTCATGGGCGATGCTTTGGCAATTGCCCTGCTCGAAGCGCGCGGCTTTACCGCAGAAGATTTCGCCTTCTCTCACCCCGGCGGGGCGCTCGGCCGCAAACTCCTGCTGCGCGTCGCCGATGTGATGCACAGTGGCGATGACATACCGCGCGTCGCACCCGACACGCCCATGCTGGACGCGCTGATGGTGATGTCCGAAAAAGGCTTTGGCATGACCACGGTGATGAATCCGGAGGGCGATTTGCTAGGCATTTTTACCGATGGCGATCTACGCCGCAGTATTGATAAGGGCGTGGACATACGCACCGCCAAGGTCGGTGAGCTGATGAATACCCATCCCAAAATGCTGCGTGAAAATACCCTGGCTGCAGAAGCTCTCGCGCTGATGGAACAAGCAAAAATTAACGTCTTGCTTATCACCAACGAACAAAAAGCGCTGGTAGGTGTCGTAAAAATCAATGACCTGCTGCGTGCAGGCATCATTTAAAAAAACGGAATTAATCATGAATCCCAACGCTCACATGAACCCTGAGTTGCGCGAACGCGCCGCGCGCATCAAATTGTTATTGCTGGACGTGGACGGCGTATTGACCGATGGTCGCCTCTACTTTGGCAACAACGGTGAAGAGTTTAAATCCTTCAGCACCCTCGACGGCCAGGGCATTAAAACCCTGCAAAAAACCGGCGTAAAAGTGGGGATCATTACCGGCCGCACCAGTGAGCTGGTCGCCCGCCGCGCACGCGATTTAGGCATAAGCATTCTGGTGCAAGGCCGTGAAGACAAGTGGGAGGCATTGCAGGAAATATTGCAGGAACATCCCGTGGCCTTGGATGAAATTGCATTTATGGGTGACGACTGGCCCGACCTGAGTGTTATGACCCGGGTCGGCCTTGCCTTTACTGTCGCTAATGCCCACGCCAGTGTCGCTGCGCGCGCCCATTGGCAGAGCCGCGAGCGCGGCGGTGAAGGCGCAGTACGCGCCGCCTGTGATTTACTGATGCAGGCACAGGGAACCTTTGACGCCGCTCTGGCACCTTACCTTGCCAATAACCATGAAGGATAGGCAATGAGCCTTTTGCAACGCGCGCACAAAATTCATCAGTATGTGCCAGCGCCCTGGCTGATCGCCTTCGCACTGGTAATTTGTTTCTTTGCCTTCTCGCTGCGCCAGAAAGCAGAGCTGGTCGGCTACGAATACGATTCCAGCGGTTTCCCACAGATTTATATGAAAGCGGTGGAAACGCGCGAGTTCGATGCGCAAGGCAAGCTGCACTACCAATTATCGACACCGCAAGTCACTCATTACCAGGCAAATCCCGATGGCCCCTCCGATGCGGATTACTGGCTGATCGAGCGCCCGGATATGGCTTTTTACGATGCCGAAACCACTGCGCCCTGGTTAGTCACCGCCACTCGCGGCCGCAGCGAAGCCAATGGTCAGCTGATTCGCCTGTTAGATAACGTTTTGATCCAACAACAAACACCAACACAAGGCCTGATTCAAATTACCACTAGCGAACTGCAAGTGCGCGCCAGCGAGCAATTCGCGGAAACTGACAAAGCTGTTACTATGCGCAGCGCTAAAGGCCAGATTGACGCAATAGGTATGGATGCCGACCTGGCACAGAGTCGGCTTCAGTTAAAGTCCCAGGTTAAGGCTGTTTATGATCCTCGCTAACGTCCGTTTTACCCTCACCCCATTTGCGCTAGCGATAGCTACCTTGTTTGCCAGCCATAGCGCCATCACTCTGGCACTGCCCGGCGACAAAAATGAAACTATTCGCGGCTCAGCGGATAACTTGACCGTGGACCAGAAAAACGGAATCGCGACCTATACGGGTGGCGTAAAAATCCAGCAGGGTTCACTGGTTATCTCCGCAGATTCCATCGTGATTCACACCAATCCCGACAGCAGCGTTGAGAAAATGATCGCCACCGGTAGCCCGGCGCGCTTCCAGCAGCAGCCGGAGAAAGATCAGGGCGTTGTCACCGCAGCGGCTAAACAAATCACTTATACCCCCAACAACGAGCACCTGGTGTTGATTGAGGATGCATCTGTCGAGCAAAACGGTGCTGTCATGAGCGGCCCTCATATCGATTACGATTTAGTAAAAGAAGTGATGAAAGCAGCGGGTAGTAATGGCGCATCAGGCGACGGCCAGCGAATCGAAATCGTGATCCCACCTAAAGCAGGCAAAACCGAACCCAATGATATCGAGGACGCGCCCGGCGCAGCTCAATCCTCACCAACTCAAGCAACACCATAATCCTTATGCCAAGCCTGCACGCACACCATCTCGCCAAAAGTTACAAAAAACGCAAAGTCGTTATCGATGTCTCGATCACTGTGGAGAGCGGCCATATTGTCGGCCTGCTAGGCCCCAATGGCGCCGGTAAAACGACCTGCTTTTATATGATTGCCGGCCTGGTGCCCGCCGATAATGGCAGCGTGCTGATTGATGACCGCGACATCACCCAACTGCCCATCCATGGCCGCGCGCGCGCCGGTATCGGCTACTTGCCACAAGAAGCATCGATTTTCCGCAAACTGACCGTAGCGGATAACATCATGGCAATTCTGGAAACCCGCAAGGATCTGGATCTCAACCAACGCCAGGAAAAACTCGAATCCCTGCTTAACGAATTCCATATCACCCATATCCGCGACAGCCTGGGTATGGCACTTTCAGGCGGTGAACGCCGTCGGGTGGAAATTGCCCGCGCGCTGGCGACAGATCCCAAATTTATCCTGCTCGACGAACCCTTCGCCGGGGTGGATCCAATTTCGGTCAATGACATCAAAGAAATCGTACGGCACCTCAAAGACCGCGGCATTGGTGTTTTGATCACCGACCACAATGTGCGCGAAACCCTGGACATCTGCGAGACCGCTTATATCGTTAGCGAAGGCCACATTATTGCGGCGGGCAATGCCGAAACTGTGCTGAGCAACAGCAAGGTGCGCGAAGTCTATTTAGGCGAACATTTCCGCCTGTAACGATGATCAGACAGACTACCGCCAGTGTTACCAACCGCCCATCAGCAGCACCTTAGGCAACACACAAACAACTTGACAAGTAACATTCTTTGATCATTAGGCATAAAGCTTGCTTAAGCTTATTGCTTGCGCGCCAAACCCTGACTAAACTCCACCTATCTGATGTTTTCCATCCTGCGTTATAAGGGTTTGTCGTTCACACAATGAAGCAATCTCTCCAGCTCAAACTCGGTCAGCAGCTGACCATGACCCCCCAATTGCAACAGGCCATCCGTCTTTTGCAATTATCGACATTAGACCTGCAACAAGAAATTCAGGAAGCGCTCGAATCCAACCCCATGCTGGAAGTGGAAGAAAGCTTCGATAGCCCCAGCACTACCAATGATTACGAAGGCAGTGAACTGGATAAGGCAGATTACACACGCCAATTGGAAATCGCCGCTGAAGCCGGCACTGACCACGGCACCGACTTTACCGCGAGCGAAAATTTCTCCTCCAGCACCACTGACAACTACAGCGAGCCCGCTAGTTACACCGAAGGCGGAGAGAGCTTTGGAGAGGGTGAGAGTTTTGGTGAGAGCGAAAGTTTTGGCGATAGCGATGTATACGGTGAAGGCGACGGCTTTAGCGCTGACAGTGGCGACTGGAGCGATTCCATCCCCAGTGATCTCCCGGTAGATACCAGCTGGGATGACGTCTACCAATCATCGTCAAGCAACAGCTCCAGTAATTACGACAACGAAGACAACGATTTTGAAAGCCGCCGCGCCGCGACAGATTCGCTCTATGACCATTTGATGTGGCAGTTGAACTTGACCCCCATGTCAGATCGCGACCGTGTGCTAGCCATGGCGATTATCGATGCGGTGGAACCGAGCGGCATGCTCTCCATCACTATCGAAGAAATTTTTGAAGGGATGCGCGGCGATTTTGAAGAGCTGGAACTCGATGAAGTCGAAGCCGTGCAACACCGTCTGCAACAATTCGACCCCTGCGGTGTATGCAGCCAAAACCTATCCGAATGCCTCTTGGTACAGCTGCAACAATTTGATCCTAAGACGCCTTTTTTGGAATCGGCAAAATTAATTACCAAACTCTATTTACCCGTACTCGGTAGCCGCGATTATCGGCAGCTAATGCGCCGCACCAAGCTGAAAGAAGCTGAATTAAGCCAAGCAGTGGCGCTGATCCAGAGTTTGAACCCGCGCCCAGGCGATATGATTGCTAACGGCGATACCGAATATGTTGTGCCCGACGTATTTGTTGAAAAACGCGATGGCCGCTGGATAGTTGAACTTAATCCGGATATTGCGCCGCGCTTGCGCATCAATTCCGATTACGCCTCCATGGTGAAACGCGCCGATTCCAGCACCGACAACACCTTCCTCAAAGATAACTTGCAAGAGGCACGCTGGTTCTTAAAAAGTTTGCAAAGCCGCAATGAAACCCTGCTTAAAGTGGCGAGTTGTATTGTGGAAAAACAGCGTGGCTTTTTGGACTACGGCCCTGAAGCAATGAAGCCATTAGTGCTGCACGATATTGCCGAAATTGTTGAGATGCACGAATCGACCATTTCACGGGTCACCACCCAAAAATACATGCATACACCGCAAGGTATTTTTGAGCTGAAATACTTCTTCTCAAGCCACGTCAGCACCGACAGCGGCGGCGAATGTTCCTCAACCGCGATTCGCGCCATCATCAAAAAACTGGTGAGCGCCGAGAATCCAAAAAAACCGCTCAGCGACAGCAAAATTACTGATCTGCTTGCCGAACAAGGCATTCAGGTGGCGCGCCGTACCATCGCTAAATACCGCGAGTCACTCAATATTCCGCCGTCAAACGAGCGCAAAACTATTTAGCTGTTTAGTTGTAGTACCAAAAGTTCGGATCAAAAAATTCATGGATGTAATGCGAGGTTGCACAGGTTGCAGCCGTTTTGTTTCTAGCGAGAGGAAGTATCTATGCAAATAAATATCAGCGGTCGTCATGTAGAAGTTACTGATTCAATGAAAGAGTATGTAACCAATAAAGTGGAAAGATTAACGCACCATCACGATCGCATAACCAGTACCCATGTCATCCTCTCGGTCGACAAACTTATTCAGAAAGCTGAAGCCACTATCCACGTCAGCGGCAAGGATGTTTTTGCCGAAGCGAGCAATGAAGATCTATACGCTGCCATTGATGCGCTCGTCGATAAACTTGATCGCCAGTTAATTAAACACAAAGAGAAAATGCGCAGCCATCGCTAAACATGCGATCAGTCGCCATTAAATAAACCTGAGCTGCCATCGTTATCGGACGATGCCAGCTTCACTTGTTGAGAGATGCCTGCATCACCTTACCATGCAAATTCAATCCTTGATCACCCCCGCTCGCACCCTCTGCGGCGTAGAAGGGGGCAGCAAAAAACGGGCGCTGGAGTTGCTTGCCAACACCATTGCACAAGATATCCCCGATATCGATGCCGACGAGTTATTCCGCCGGCTGATTGGCCGCGAGCGACTTGGTTCAACGGGTATTGGCCATGGTATTGCGATACCGCACTGCCGCATCGAACACTGCAAAGGCACTGTGGGCGCACTCATAACCCTAACGGATGCCATCGACTTTGACGCGATTGATTCGCAGCCAGTCGATATCCTTTTCGCGATGCTGGTTCCGGAAGATGCCCATAGCGAACACTTACAAACTCTCGCGGCTTTAGCGGGCGCACTGAACAACCCCGAATACCGCCAGCGCCTGCGCGCCGCCAACACTAACGAGGCGCTTTACAACGCAGCGCTATCAACCTCATAAACAGGACGTAATATGCATCTGGTGATCGTCAGCGGCTTGTCTGGTTCAGGCAAGAGTACAGCACTCCATGTCCTTGAGGATGTAGGTTTTAACTGCATCGACAACCTGCCCGTCAGCCTCTTGCCCGCACTGGTTGCCCAAATCCAGATTCATAAAGACGATCAGCAATACTTTGCGATTGGTATCGATGTACGCAACGCCTGGCAAGATCTGGCGATCTTCCCGCAGATGATCAGCACGTTAAAGGAAGCGCACCTCCCCTTCCAAACCTTGTTTTTAGATTCGCAGCCACCGGTACTAATTCAACGTTTTAGTGAGACACGCCGCAAACACCCGCTGTCGGATAAACATACCAGCCTCGAAGAAGCAATCAGCGCCGAGCAGCAATTGCTGGAACCCATACGCGATTGCGCCGACCAGATTATCGATACCAGCCACCTTAACCTGCATGAACTACGCGATCTGGTGAAGGAGCGAGTGGTAGGCCGTAGCGAATCGACCATGGCGATTTTGTTCGAATCCTTCGGATTCAAACACGGCGTGCCCATCAATGCCGATTTGGTTTTCGACGCCCGCTGTCTACCCAACCCGCATTGGAAACCCAATCTGCGCCCACAAACCGGCAAAGACCAGGAAGTCATTGAATTTCTGGAGGAGCAAATCACGGTGAGGGAGATGTACGAGGATATAGAACATTATCTGACCCGTTGGCTGCCGCGCTATCAGGCCAATAATCGCAGCTACATTACAATTGCGATTGGTTGTACCGGTGGCCAACACCGCTCGGTGTACTTGTCGGAGCGGCTGCAAAAGCATTTCGACCACAGCTTTAGCGATGTTCAAGTCCGCCACCGCGATATTAACAAACACAAAAAACACTAAATCATGCAGACCGAAATACTCGACATCATCAACAAGCGTGGCTTGCATGCCCGCGCCGCCGCCAAACTGGCAACCCTTGCCAACCAATTTCAGGCCAGAGTACAAGCGCGTGTGGGTGAAGGCAGTTGGGCCGACGCCAAGAGTGTGATGTCATTGATGTTGTTGGCAGCCAGCCAGGGTACTGCCCTACAAGTTAGCGTGGAAGGCGACGATGCCGAAGCCGCACTCTGTGCAATCCGCTCACTGATTGCCGACCGCTTTGAAGAAGGCGAATAAATAGCCTATTGTTAAACCTAAACCAGTAACAGAGGTTGTTGTTCTTGGACAACTACTCTAAGCTGCGCGCCCTTTTATTGATTACTTCTCCGACACTATAGCCATGGTTTACAACTACGACGACATCAATCCCGATGACTACATCCTCAGCAAATCGCAGGTCAAACGCGATATGCACGCGCTGCAAGCGCTGGGTGAAAGCTTGATCGACATGAACGAGAAGCAACTTGCCAGCATCCCGCTCAGTGAGACTATGCTCGACGCCATTTATATCGCGCGCAAGTTGCCTCCCAAAGAAGCGCGTCGCCGCCAGGTGCAATACATTGGCCGTTTGATGCGCGAAGGTAATCACGAGGAAATTCAGGCGGCGGTGGATAAACTGCAAAACCGCAGCGATCAGTATGTACATCGCCAACACCAAGTCGAGCGTTATCGCGATCTGTTAATCGAAGGCGACAAGCAGATTTTCCAGACACTGGTTACCTCCTGCCCCGGTATTGATGTGCAGCACCTGCGCCAGCTGATCCGCACCGCGCAAAAAGAGCGCGAGGAAAATAAGCCGCCCGCCAGCGCACGCAAGCTATTCGCGTTTATCCGCGAGCAATTGGAAGCACAGGACTAAGCTCCTCGTCCAACCCTCACAAAAACAATAAGGGCGCCCAATTGGCGCCCTTATTGTTTTTTACGGGAAGGTCTTTGTCGCCTATCCGGCGGCGGTTTTTCCGCTTCCTTTTTATTCACGCTGTCGCGCAAACTTTTCTCACTCTCAAATAATCGGTCAAACCGCATTTTAGGCTCATCCCAGCTGCCTTTAATGGTGTAACTAACACTGGTGGCCTGATCGACCTGTTTTTTAAACAGTTTGCTGACAATGTAGATACCCGCCGCCGCTGGCAGCCCAGTTGCCAATGCCGCATAAAAGGTCATGTTACCGGCGACCGGTAAGGTCGCAACTAGACGAGTGTTAATAGTCTCGTTACGCAGATCGATACTACCCGCCATTTGCATTCCGCTCGATGGGGTACGCACCACCAGTGGCTCTTCAAAAACCAGTGTCCCCTGATTGAATCGCACTTTGCCGTTGATCGTGTCATAAGCGAGCCCGCTTTTGTAGAGATCGGAAAAGTCAAAGCGCAATCGCCGCGCCAAGGTATCGAAATTGAGGATCGACATCAAACGCAGCAGGCCATCACCCGCGCTCGCATCACGTTTGAAGCTGCCTTTTTCAATACTGATGCTCATATCACCACTGACATTGACCAGTTTGAAATCTTGCGGTGAGCCGGGCCACACGAGATCCGCGCGATATTGCGCTGCCTTACTTTCAAGCGTGTCGGGCTTACCCCAAGCGCGCAGTACTTGCGCCATATCAACAGCACTTAAGGTGCCGACAAAGCGGGTTTGCACCCCCATAGGCGTGTTTTGCCAAATTAATTGGGCACCACTGATCGCACCATCTGCACCACTGACCGTGACCCCGCGAATACTGCCACTGATATTATCGACCACCACGCCTTTATCATTGGGGCGCAATTGCAGCGACCAGTTGCCGTAGTTATTACCATCCATCAGCAGGGCCTTGATGGTGATGTTAGCCAGTGGCAGCTTGCGCGGATCGATGTTTTTGTCCGGCGCCGCCTCTGCCTTGGCTAACTCGCCGCCAGACGAATCTGTATCAGTAGGATCGGCCAGCCCCAATGCCTCGCGGCTCAGCGACAGGCGCTCCAGATCCACCTGTAGTGGTGTAAACCGGCCATCAGGTACCAACAAGCGACCGGCAACCACAGCATTATCCAGCTGTAGCTGCCAACCTGCACTAACCGGCACCGCAATAACATTGAGATTCTCCAGCACCGTAGAACCCAGCGCATACTGCCCGAGCATCAACTCGGCGCGGAACGGCAACCCGGCTACCAGCCCTACAGGTTGTTCAAGCGCTTGTGCTTCACCGGCATCTAACTTTGATAACGCCTGCACCACCGGGGGCGCCAAGCGTTCGGTGTAAGTTTTATAGCGGGCTTGAACGGCTTTCCATGCGTCCAGATCGATGCCCGGCAAAAAACCTGAGACCAAAAACTGTGGCTGGTCGCTGAGTTTGGCCGCGCTTGCCAAGGCGATGTTGGCATTAACCAAACTGTTGTTACGCACACGATCAGTGCGCAGTAGTGCCTGGATATCATTGTTGTATCGCACGTCAATTTGCGCTTGGCTCTCTTGCAGCCAGAGTTTGAATTCGAGTGCCCGCTCGCCTTCAGCGGGCTTGCCGTAAGGTGCCGGCAGATCAACACTGACATTCGCCAACTTGCTGGAGATAGTAACCTGGGCAAAGGCGTTATCCGCGAACTCCGCTGCCGATTGGACGGCATCCAGAGCTTCTTCAGGGCTCAGTTCGACACTGGTATTCCGGCGCTGCGGGCGATGGTTTAACTCCACCAACGCGGTGTAGGGCAGATTGCCATTCAAGAAGAGCGCCTCAGGGCGTTTGCTCCAATAGGCGATTTTTTGGGCATCAACCACGCCCCCCAGCTCAATCAGGGTTTTACTGTAACCATCGAGTTTACGGGTGCTCAATCTGGCCTCAACAGGTTCATCAAAAAACTGCGCTTTGAGCCTGTCGCTGCTGATACCTGTCTCACTGTTGTAACTGATCTGACCGGTTAAATCATTCAACGCCAGATTGAGATTTTGCAGTTCAAAGCGCGGCACCTTGAGCTCTACATCAACCTGCTGGCGCGCCCCTGCCGCCTTTTCTTCACCCGTACCGATAGGGATGGCCAGATTGAGCCGCGCCTGCATATCGCCCAGCATAAACCAGGAATCCATGCTACCGCCCAAGTACTGGCGCAACATTCCCTCGCGCAAGACGCGGATGCCATCGCTCGCGGCGCCGCTGATTTCGCCCTCCACTTCCAGAAGCGAACCCTTGCCCTCTGCGCGCGGATTCACGCGAATTTCCGCGCGCTTAACGCGGCTGGAATAGATACCCGCATCGGTCACGCTCGCAGAAACTCGTGCATCCCTAACGAGTAAGCGGCCATCTAATCCCGTCAACGCCGGCCAGCCGGGGTGATAATTCAGATCAGCGTTTTCGATATCCAAATACAACTGATAGGTACGCGCCATAGAATTCTTGGTATTGAGCGTACCGCGATAGACAAAACCGGCCTCCGTGGCAATGCCGGTATTTTTCGCACCAATACTCTGCTCCAACCAGTTAAGCAGCGATGGCGGCACTACGGCAGGTGTGTACTTTTGAAATAGGGAGGCGTTGAGCTGCTGGGCACCTATCTGCAAGAAGAGATCTATATCCCCAGTGTTGCGTTTCCAAGGGATCGACAACCACATATAACCGCGCGCCAATTCATCGCCATTGCGGAATTCCAACGGGCCACTGTTAACATAAATCTGGTTTTTTTCCGGCTGTAAATGCCATGCGATCTGCCCTTTGGCGCGCTCATAGTCCATGGGGGCGGCATAGGTGGGCGAGTAGTGCATTGAGAAGTGCTGCTGTGAGTCTATATCGACAAAGCCGCCTTTTTGCCCTGCTTGGATGTAACCATCTACACCGACAAGCGCGGGAACGCCTTGCCAGGCATTGGCCGCAACCTGATCGAGGTTAGCGCGCAATTGCCAGTCCCTGGGTTGCTGGACAGGAAGGATCACTTGGATATTACGCAGTTGGCCACGGGGGTTTAGGGTTTTGAGTATGGCTTGCAAACGGTCCTCGCCCAGAACACCAGCGCTATCCAACATAGTTGTCAGGCGCCCTAGATCGAGATTGTCCATGCTCAACTGCAACGGCTGCTTGAAGCCCGTCGATGCAACAGCCAAATTCACATCGGCGATTTGGTGTTCTTTCATGGCCGCCGTGATTTGTTGCAACCCCAAACGCCACTCGCCGCTGGGCAACCAATATCCTATTAGCTCGGTCGCAAAACCATCCAGCGCCAGACGGCGGTCACCCAAAGGCAGTGACAGGCGCTGTAGACCCAAGCGCCCAACCAAGTCATACCCGCTACCGCCTGCGCGGCTTTCAAACCAGATATTGGCATCCACCATTCCTTCACTGAACAAGCTGGATTTATCCGTGCCACTCAGCAAAAACGCGCTCGCTGCGGCAATAGGCTCACCGGTGGGGAAGCGGTTGAGCTGGAGATAGCCGCGGCTGCGGAACTGGGCCTGCTTGCGCGGATCACCCTGCCCTTCCATGACCAGATAAACACTGCGGGACTGCTGATCCACATCGATTTGCAGGGAAAGTCGGTGAAAATCACCGGCGTTTTCCAAAAGCAGGTAGGGCGAGTCCAGCATCACCTGCTTGCCAGACGCAAACATAAATCCCAAGTGACTGCTTTGAAACTCGATTCGGGTTGAGAGGAGTAACATATCCAGAAGGGCGTCCAACTGCGCTTCCGGCTTAGTCGCATCGCTACGTTTTGGCAATCCGGGAATCTGCCAAAAACCATCTGCAGTCTGTGCAAAGGTCATGTCCACCTGACTGAGCGACAAATTGCTCCAGACCAAGCGCAGATTGAGCAGGGATTCCAGAATATCCAGCCGCAGGCGCGCCTGTTTAAACGCAACTATTGGTTGATCCGCTTGGCTCTTGATACTGAAATTCCGGATCACCAGGCTCGGCTTGAGACCATTCCAATCGGCCTCAATCTCGCCAATAGTCACATTCGCGTTGAGTTGTGATG
>CAIOHY010000240.1 GCA_903858205.1 uncultured Cellvibrio sp. | reverse complement strand
CCCTCACAGCGGGATGGCGTGCAGCGCTTGCGTATCGGCCTGTGAGGCAGGTGTATGGTTTTTATTTACTGAACGCCGTCGCGGTTGCAGTGCCCGCCACACTGGTTCTGTTCTTTATCAGCGATGTTGTACAGCGACCGAAAGATGCTGGTTTATTTTTAGGCACGTATTTTATCGCTGGTCTTCTTGCGTTGCCGCTTTGGGTGGCGTTGGCCGATCGGTACGGAAAGCGTTTGGCGTGGTTGAGCGGCAGTGTGCTCGCCGCGCTAGCATTGTTCGGTGCGAGTATGGTGGGTGAGGGCGATGTCTGGCTATACGGCTTTGTATGTTTGATAGCGGGCGGCGCGCTGGGTGCTGACTTGGCTCTACCTGGGGCGATGTTGGCAGACGCGATCCCAAAAGAGCAGCGGCACAACACCGGTCTATACGTAGGTGTTTGGGTGTTACTTGGCAAACTCGCCTTGGCCATTGCGGCTGGCGTGACCTTACCCTTGCTGAGCTGGTTTGATTACCAGCCTGGGAGTCCAGCCACTGCGACACCTCTTATCGCCTTGTATGTTGGCCTTCCCATTTTTTTAAAAGCCATTGCTGCGGCAGTGCTGCTTCGCTTCCCGGTGCCGGCATCTGTCGGTGACGAACTTTCGAGCAAGGAATAATCGTCATGAAACTTAAAGCTTTCATCGCTTCAATCAGTGCGGCCCTCTTGACGGCGTGTGGCAGTGTTGAAGTTAATCACTACGCGTCTGAAAAACCAGAGTTGGAGTTGTCCACATATTTTAATGGCACGCTCGACGCCTGGGGAATTTTTCAGAAGCGTGACGGAACAGTTGCTCGCCGTTTTCATGTGGTGATCGAGGGCACATGGAAGAGCCCAACTGAGGGCGTACTCGATGAGCGGTTCACCTATTCTGACGGCGAGACTCAGCGTAGAGTCTGGACGCTCAAGCGTCAGCCCGACGGCACCTGGCAAGGAACGGCTGATGATGTAGTGGGAGTCGCGATCGGTAAAGTGGCGGGTAATGCCTTGCATTGGAAATATGTTTTACGTTTGCCTGTTGACGGAAAAGAGTATTTGGTCAATTTCGACGACTGGATGTGGCTACTGGATGAGCAGTCCATGATGAATCGATCGGTGATGTCAAAGTTTGGCGTCGACCTCGGTGAGGTCACGCTGTTTTTCAAGAAGCGGACCTGAGGCGGTTAACAATGAGAAATTTATGGTCGCCGTTGAACCAACCTATTCATGACTGGCGCGAAAAAAGAGTGTGGATCGTCGGCGCATCGAGCGGTATTGGTTTAGCGCTCGCGAAAGCGCTGTTAGAGGCGGGTGCCTATGTCACGCTATCAGCTAGACGTGAGGTCGAACTTCGCGAGTTTGCTGCGCAGTATCCCAAGGCATCGGTTGTTGCCTTCGATTGCATCGACCCACAGATTTGGCCGTCCGTGCTGGATGCGACTGTGGCCGCGATGGGTCATATCGATCTGGTGATCTTAGGTGCTGCGCGCTACGATCCCACCAATAGCTGGGAGCTCAATGTCGAGCAGGTTGAAAAAAGTTTCGAACTAAACGTCGTGAGTGTGTACCGGGCATTGGCTTGTCTAGTCCCTTACTTTTTAGCGCGTCAGTCTGGTGGCATTGCATGCATCGCGAGTATTTCCGCATATACCGGTTTACCTCGGGCATTGATTTATGGTGCGACGAAGGCAGCTTTGAATAATTTGGT
>CAIOHY010000239.1 GCA_903858205.1 uncultured Cellvibrio sp. | reverse complement strand
TATATAAAGCGCGTATTTCACTACAGCAAAGTCCGCTATCGCGGGCTGGAGAAAAACACCAATCGCTTGTATGTATTAGCGGGTTTAGCAAACCTGCTACGCATGAAATCTTGCTTGCTGCCCTAGGGGCAGTCCGCCTGTAATTTGCCAAAACGGCAAATTACAGGCGGAAAAATGAAAATCGACGGGAAATTACTGCGGAAATTTTGAGAAATTGTATTTTGTGTGGTGTGCTTTTTAAAAGAGGTAATTTCTCAGAGGTTCCCTAGAGTTTTCTATCAGGATAATGATTTCATCGTTTTTGAGTGCGGCATTTGGGGTGTGTAAATTGTAGGTGTTGCACGCTCGCGTTAGATCTCTGATGAAGTGTTTAATAGTGAAAGCGGCTCTCATAATCGGGGGCCGTTTTTATTTGTTACAGCGTAAAATTCAGTTAATTTCCTGCGTTCTTTGGATCATGTCGTTAGTATCGGCGCGTCAAAATCGTCACTGGGCAATCCTCATAACAATTAAAAACACTCTCACCGTAAAACGACAGCAAGAGGCTTACACATGAAACTCTCCAAAAAGCTCAGCGCTATAGCAATTGCATGCGCTATGGGCGTTATTCCCTTTGTTACGAATGCCGATACCAATATCAATACCAACACCAATACCAATACCAATACCAATACCAAGGATCAACCCTGGGCGAACACGGAACTCAGTGCGGCAGAACGCACCCAGTTAGTGTTAAAACAAATGACGCTCGATGAAAAATTGTTATTGGTTGTTGGATATTTTGGTACGGATGCGCCCTGGAAAAACTTCGCGCGCCCGGTAGAGTCTCGGCCGCAATCCGCTGGTTTTGTATATGGTATTCCACGCTTGGGAATACCGCACATTTGGCAGGCTGATGCAGGGTTGGGTGTAGCATCGCAAGGTGGCCCCAACGTACGTGAGCGTACCGCATTGCCATCGGGTTTGAATACAGCGGCTACCTGGGATCCGCAAGTTGGTTTTGAAGGCGGCGCAATGATCGGTTCTGAAGCGCGTACCTCGGGCTTTAACGTATTATTGGCCGGTAGTGTGAATCTTGTGCGTGAGCCTCGCAATGGTCGCAACTTTGAATATGCTGGTGAAGACCCACTGCTTTCAGGCGTGATAGTGGGGGAACAAATTAAAGGCGTACAGTCGAATAATATCGTTTCTACGTTAAAACATTTTGCCTACAACGATCAGGAGACTGGTCGAGGTGAGCTGAATGTCTCTATCGATGAAGCCGCTGGCCGCATGTCTGATTTGCTAGCGCTGCAGTTTGCTTTTGAGATTGGCAACCCCGGTTCGGTGATGTGTTCGTACAATCGCGTCTATGGCGTTTATGCGTGTGAAAGTGAATATTTATTAAATGAAATATTGAAAAAAGATTGGGGCTTTAAAGGTTGGGTAATGTCAGACTGGGGAGCGACTCATAGCACCATTCCCGCTGCCAACAATGGACTTGATCAGCAATCCGGTTTGCCTTTTGATCATGCTGCGTATTTCAAAGAGCCATTAAAAGAGGCCGTCACTAATGGCTGGGTAACGCAAGCGCGTTTGGATGATATGGCGGGTCGAGTGTTGTATTCCCTGTTTCACTATGGCGTTATGGATAATCCGGTGCCGCAGCCGAGCAATAATATCGACTTCAAAAAACATGGCCTAATTTCGCAAAAAGATGCGGAAGAGGGAATGGTGTTATTGCGCAATGAGAAAGTAAATGGCACGGCGCTTTTACCACTTGCAAAAGAGTTGAAAAAAATTGCCATCATTGGTTCGCACGCGAATGTTGGTGTGCTGTCTGGTGGAGGTTCTTCACAAGTTTATCCAATTGGCGGTATGGCAGTAAAAGGTCTTGGTCCGCAAGCATTTCCCGGTCCAATGGTCTATTACCCTTCATCGCCCATGAACGCGATTGCGGCGCGTTACCCGAATGCGCTTGTCAGTTTTGATGAAGGCACTAATCCACAATCCGCTGCAAAACTCGCGGCGGAAAGTGATTTAGTTATTGTATTTGCAAATCAATGGACAGCAGAATCGGTCGATGTTCCTAATTTGTCGCTGCCTGATAATCAGGACGCACTCATCGCCAGCGTTGCCAAAGCCAATCCAAAAACTGTTGTGGTACTGCAAACCGGTGGTGCGGTATTAATGCCATGGTTAAATGATGTCGGCGCCGTAGTAGAAGCTTGGTATCCCGGCACTAATGGCGGCGAAGCGATTGCGCGCGTATTATCCGGCGAAGTAAACCCATCGGGCCATTTGCCAATCACATTTCCTGCCGCAGAAAACCAATTACCACGTGCAATTGTGGACGGCAGTTTGAAGAAGCCGGATGGTCGCTTTGAGGTAAACTATTTTGAAGGCGCTGCAGTGGGTTACAAATGGTTTGAATTAAAAAACCATCAACCACTGTTCCCATTTGGTTTCGGTTTGTCATACACCGATTTTGCTTACAGCGATTTAAAAACTAACGTTAAAAATGGCCAATTGAGCGTGAGCTTCAGCGTGAAAAATACTGGCGCGGTCGCCGGTAAAGATGTGGCACAAGTTTACATAGCACCCAAAAATGCAAAATGGGAAGCCCCAAAACGTTTAGGCGCATTCCAAAAAGTGGATTTAAAACCCGGTGAATCCACTAGCGTAACTGTCAATGTGGATCCGCGCCTATTGGCGATGTACCAAAGCAAAAACAAAACCTGGAAAATCGCCAAAGGTGAATACGAAGTCATCCTCGCAAAATCCACCGCTGAACCGCAAACCAGCGTGAAAGTAAAATTGCCCACGCGCACTTTGGATGTGAATGGTAAGTAGTTTATTTGGTGGTATTTGCGATAAAATAGGGCGGCGATGAGCCGCCTTATTTTTGTCTTATCCGATGATGTGCCAATATGGCCATTCTTAACAATTACCCGCATCGCTACTTTCGTTGAATTATTACAAAGATTAAATACTATGGAAAAGTACAGTTTTTTTGCATTCACTGTCCTGTTAACTGGTCTGCTGAACGGTTGTGGCGGTGGTGCAGGTGATTCCGGTGGTAATACATCGCCCTCCATTTCGTCGGTCGTAGCTATTTCTTCTTCCAGTGCGTCATCGACGAGTTCGCGCGGTTCGGACAGCCCCGCCAGCTTGGCTAGCAGTGCCAGAAATGAAGAGGCTTCTTCCAGTAATGCCTCTAGTGATGGAGCTATTATTCCTCCCGGCTCCAGTAGTTCGTCTCATCCCGGCAGCACAATGAGCAAATCCAGTAGTTCGTTACAATCTAGCAGTGCAATCAGCGAATCCAGTAGTTCGCTGCAGTCCAGTTCAACTGCGGCTTTAGTTACGCTATTAGTAGAAGCGGAGGATTATCAGAATTACAGTGACTCTACTCTTGGTAACGAAGGTGGATTTTATCGCAATGACTCTGTCGATATAGAGTCTACATCGGATGTAGGTGGTGGGTACAACGTTGGTTGGACGGTGGCAGATGAGTGGTTGACCTACAGCATAACGCTTGCACCGGGTACTTATAACGTGACTGCACGAGTGGCATCAGTAGATTCGGGAACTTATAACCTGAGTGTCGATGGTGCTTTGTTAGGTAAGCCTAAGAGCGTGACGACTAGTGGTTGGCAATCTTGGGCTACCCAGCGAATTGGGCAGTTGGTAGTTACCGATAATAATGTGCGTAATCTGCGGCTTATGATCGACACGGGAAAGGTAAACATTAACTGGATTAAATTTACGCTAGATACTGGTTCAAGTTCAGCGTCATCGGCGCGCGCCAATAGTACCCATTTGGCTTATTCAAAAATAAACCCCGCACAAATTTTTTCTTTTGATCATTCGAATCTATGGGGTGTCTCAGCAGGCAGTGGCCAGTTATCAAAAAATCGTACGCAAGGCGACTATGCGTTATCGATTAAAAACTTTACATCGACAGTAATTACTTCCCCCAGTATTAATTCATTTAAAGGATTGGGAAGTGAGGTGAGCATAGATGTTTTTTTTGATGCTAACTATCAGGGAACTTTGGCTTTAGAGGTGAGCATCCCCTCCAAAAACATTTTTAACCTGAGACTTAAAACATTTAAGATTGATGATATCCCTGCAAATGTGTTCACAACATTGACTGCAAGTATACCCCCTAGTATCAGTAGCCTTGCTGATGAGTATCACGATCTTTCATTCAGATTTGTCGTGATGAGCGGAGCTACGATTAATGAATTGGCTTTGGATAAGATGACTTTTTCAGCCAAGGTCGATCAAGTACAAGATAAAGTTGAAATTGAGGTTAATGGTAATACTGATATTTTGTATTTCATTGTTAATGATGTGGCTCGTGAGGTATGGCGCAGCGGTAAGCTGAATGGCAATAAAGCGCGCACTATAGTCAATGGTAAATTAGATGTTACATCACTGTTTTGGCAGGGGACCAATGCGGTGCGGATACTCGGGGTTAATGGTCGCAATCGTAACCCGATTGATGTAAAACTCTGGGTTAATAATCAGTTGGTGTTTGAGCAATATTGCGAGGAGTATGAAGACTCAAATCACTGTCTGCCTGCCAATCCGGAAGGGATTCGTCATCGTTATTATTTGACGTTGAATACTCCCAATTTACCTGCTGCAAAAAAAGTACAAGTAGCGCCGCAACTAGATTTGGGATGGGCGGCTAATCTGTACATCAATGATATGTTCATTACGGGTACTATGCCTGCAACTGTTTATTTACCCGAAGGTAAACATAAAGTAGGGTTAGGAAAGTTTCGCGACCAACATCAAAATTACGATGCTAAATTTTACGAAAGTGAAGTTAACTTGATCAATGGGAATATGCACCTTGATTTTATTGGCGAACACCCTCTGGGAATTCAAAACACCATAAAGATAGCGTTAGTTCCGATCAAGTATGCACAATATTCCGATACCAATTTAATTGGTGTGTTGAAAGAAAGTGAAATTGATGGTTATCGTAAACAGCTTGCAATGACCTATGAAAACTGGGCTAAACATTTTTCTTACGGTATGCAGAAGTGGGATGTGACGGTTCTTCCTATGGTTGAGAATAAAACTTTGCAAACCAATAGCGGCCAACACTTTAGCCCTCAAAATTATCTTGTTGAGGCAGGGCTGCAACATATTCAACAGGAATATCAGATCATTATTTTTGCTTTTTCAGTCTATAACGCCAATGGTGTGCGTATTGATGGTAGTGGTGGTGCAGGAGCTTGGGCTAGTGATGGTTTTATTTCAGTCAATAATGCCACAGAGTGGCCAGCTACTCCTAACGCGGCACACCCGGTTTTTATTCATGAGATATTGCATGTGTATGAACAATACCAGCGCGATGTTTACGGGTATTACAATGGGGTATTAGGGCATCATGGTGCTCCCAAGCAGGGTTATTTGGAAACTAGTCCTATAGGTGAACTTTATTGGATGGGCTGGTATAAAGATTTTATGCGTAATATCGTAGGCGAAAATCATACTGTCCGACCCGACGTCGAGCCAGGAAGAATTCCAGATGAATACGATGTTCATATAGGGACGTTTGAAACAACTCGCTATGGCTTGGGATTTTTACATTAACGCAATAGTTCTATAAGCAAATAATTCACCAGCTGCAAACTCGCGTATATGTTTAACAATTAATTGCTCGTTTAGAAGCGTGATAACTTTACACATATTCCGTTTTTGGATATATGGGGTTTTCCCGCCGGTGGGCGCGAGGGAGCAGCTGGGGGCTTCTTAACCCATCGGCCAATCCATAACAGGATCTTTCTGCAGAATGCTGATCCTCGGCATTAAACAGTTCCAGCTGAAAAAATGCACTCGTCTTCCGCAAATCAATAAACCTCACCCCTACACCGATCAACCGCACGGGCAAATTTTTCCGCTCATAGGCTTCTGCACACAAACTTTGCAATTCCATTAAAGACACCGCACTGGCGCTGCGTTCGATGGTGGTGATACTGAAGTCTGAAAATTTCAGTTTCACAAAGAGTTTTACCACTTTGTAGTCATCATCCACGCGCCGTAAGCGTATCGCCAGTTGTTGGCTTAGAGCGGGTAATTCGTGCAGACAATTTTCCAATCTGGGTAAATCTTGGGAGAAGGTATTTTCCACGCTGAGGGATTTTCGGCGTCTGTCTACCGTTAATTCGCGCTCATCAATTCCACGGCTTAACTTGTAGAGGCGTGAACCCATTTGACCGTAGCGTTGCGACAATTCAAAGATTGAAAATTTGTGCAAATCACCACAGGTGAAGATATTTAATTCCGCCAGTTTTGTCGCCATGGCTTTACCGACTCCGTAATTTTTTTTGACGGGTAATTGCGCAACAAATGCCGGAACTTTTTCAGGAGTGATAACAAATTGTCCGTTGGGTTTATTCCAGTCGCTGGCGACCTTGGCGAGAAACTTATTGGGTGCGATACCAGCAGAAACGGTAATGCCGATTTTATCTTTAATGCGTTGGCGAATTTCCTGTGCGATTAATGTGGCGCTACCGCGATGAATTTTTGCATCGCTCACATCCAGAAATGCTTCATCGAGCGAGAGTGGCTCCACAAGTTCGGTATATTCGTAAAAAATAGCGCGCATTTTTTCGGATGCTTGTTTGTACGCATCCATACGATGGGGCAGGATTAATAAATCCGGGCACAAACGTTTTGCCGTGCTGGAAGGCATGGCTGAATGTACGCCGTAGCGGCGCGCTTCGTAATTGCAGGTAGAAATAACGCCGCGCCTGTCGCTGCTACCGCCCACTGCAATCGGGCGATTGACGAGGCTCGGATCATCGCGCATTTCGACCGCAGCGAAAAAACAATCAGCATCACAATGGATAATTTTGCGCATGGAAATTGGCGATGGCTAGTGTGTACTGTATTTAAACACAGTATTGCGTAAATGGCAGCATGCACAGAATCAATTCGACAAGTGCTCTGAACGAGGTTGGCCGGGTGAGGGGTAAAATTGGGTTAACTTATATGACAATATGATCTTTGGTGGGCTAGTATCCAACTTCAGTTCATAAACCACCACTCAATAACAACAAATAAGGAGACGTCTATGCGCGCCCTCAAGCCGCTGATTGCAGCTCTAAGCCTGACAATCAGTTTCACTGCTCTGGCTGACACACAGGTTAGTATCGATACCACCACGCCAGGTCCCGTCATTAACAAAAATATCTATGGTCAATTTGCCGAGCATTTGGGGCGCGGCATCTATGAAGGTATTTGGGTTGGCCCTAAATCTAAGATTCCCAATACCAAAGGCTGGCGTAACGATGTTGTGGGTGCGCTCAAAGAGCTGCAGGTACCGCTGGTCCGTTGGCCGGGCGGTTGTTTTGCCGATGAATATCACTGGCGTGAAGGAATTGGCCCGCGTGAAAAGCGCCCAGTGCGCGTAAACACCAATTGGGGTGGCGTGTTAGAAGATAACGCAGTAGGAACCCATGAATTTTTTGATCTGGTCGAAATGCTTGGTGCAGATGCCTATGTCAACGGTAATCTCGGAACCGGTACTCCACAGGAGATGGCGGAGTGGCTGGAGTATATGACCTCAGAAAGCAAATCGACCCTGGCGGAATTGCGCCGTAAAAATGGCCGCGATAAACCTTTCCGCGTGCATTATTTTGCAATCGGCAATGAAGCCTGGGGCTGTGGTGGCAATATGACTCCCGAGTTTTACACCCATCTCTATAAGCAATACGCCAGCTTTCTCAAAACACCAAAAGACAACACGCCGATTTTGATCGCGAGCGGTGGCCACACAGAAGATACGAGTTGGGCAGATCATCTTACTGCCAATGTAAAACCTAATTGGGGATTACGGATGGACGCGGTGAGCTTCCACTACTACACACTGCCAAAAGGCGATTGGACTGTAAAAGGCGCAGCACTTAAATTCCCCGAGTCTGAGTGGATGTCCACCATGGTCAATACGCTGAAAATGGATCAGTTTATTGTTAACAATAAAAAAGTGATGGATAAAAATGACCCTGAGAAAAAAGTCGGTTTCTATGTGGATGAGTGGGGTACATGGTACGACGTAACTGGCGATGATGATCCGGGTTTCCTATATCAACAAAACAGTTTACGCGATGGGATTGTCGCTGGTTTGAATTTTAATATTTTTCACAAACACGCCGACCGTGTGCACATGAGTATCATCGCGCAAATGGTGAACGTACTGCAGGCGATGATCTTGACTGAAAAAGACAAGATGATCCTGACACCGACCTATCACGTGTTCAAAATGTACATTCCATTCCAGGGCGCCACGTCATTGCCGTTGGAACTGAAAAATGTACCGCAATACACACTGGGAAATTCGTCTATTCCTGCAGTGAGTGCGACAGCAGCGCGCGCAAAAGATGGAAAAGTGTATATCGCGCTGGTTAACGCCAATCCAAATAAGGCGGAAACCGTTGCTATTAATTTGGCAGGCGTAACGGTAAACGGTGTGAGTGGACAAGTGTTAACTGCATCGGCAATGGATGCGCACAACACTTTTGCTGCGCCAGATACAATTAAACCAGCCGCTTATTCAGCGAAAGCTAAAAATGGAAAATTGGCCTTGGAGATTCCAGCCAAAGCGGTGGTGGTTGTGGCAGTAGAGTAATGACTGTAGTTGTTTTAAAGATATGCGTAAAAAAAGGGCGCGATAAATCGTGCCCCTACAGGATAGAATAATGTGTAATCGTAGGGGCGCAATTTATTGCGCCCTTTTTTATTGGGCCCTTTTTTATTGGGCCCTTTTTTATTGGGCCCTTTTTTATCTCGCCCCTTTTTATCGCGCCTTAATTGTCTGATCCCATTTTTTTACTGATCTAACTTATCAAACTGCGCATAATTATTTTTCAGCCATACGCGTACACGCGAACGTTCAATAATATTCATTACATCTGTGTTGTTGGCGGCAGCCCAAAAACTGGTGTCAGCAAAATCAATACGCGCTGCAAGTTGCGGTTGTAGTTTTGCCAGCGTAATAAAAATCGCACCGCGATCTTTGGCTTTTTGGTAAGTGGTTGATTGCTCAAAGTGCTCGAAGCATTCGCCGCGCCCTAAATTATTCACTACCACAATCTTGATAAAATCCTGCGGGTAGCGATTGAGTAATCCGTTTAACAAATTTACCGAATCGGCACCGTCATCCATCACATGCCACAAATGTACGTGGCAGCCCAGCTCTTGAAATAGTGCTAGTGCATCACTCTCGTCAATCCACTTTCCTAAACGGGTAGATGTTTGTGCTGCTAAATCAACAATCAAATCGCTGTCGGGGTTTTCCTGCGCGAGAATAATCAGCTGATCAAGGCTGTCGTAATCGTCAATGATTAAAGGCGATGCAAATTCGCTGTAAAAGCGCGAAAAAGTTCCGTGGGATTGATCAGAATCCAGTCCGATAAAAGGTTTGTTTGCATCGATCAAATACTGCGCTAATAACCGCGAGGTCATGGATTTACCCACACCACCTTTTTCACCACCGATAAAATGCACATTGCTCATAGTTGTTTCCTTGTTGGGAGTTGTAGAAGAATTTGTGCGCGGACTTTATCACATGCAGTGTGACATTTTGCGTTGCACTAAAATGGGGCTGTACCCTTGTGTGGGGTCTTTACAGGGCAATCGGGGATTTTTTTTGTGAGCAGTGCGTTAATAGTGCCATTGAATGCCGAACGCTAACTCTCGCTCTCTGTTGGGAACCGGAGCTGATAGCGCAGGGCCCTGTGCGGGCGTATCGAATCTACTACCCAGTATATTTTTCGCGGTAATGTTAACTTCATAATTCTCGCTTAGCAGATAGCGATATTTAACATTTACATTGGTATTTGGTTTGATGTCTGAAAGGGTTCCTGCAGGTGTAAGAAATTGTTTTGATCCGTGGTGTATACCAGAAAAATTAAGATTCCAATGTTGCGCGCTGTAGTTTAACGTGATGGATCCAAGATTACTCGCTTCATGAAATTGCCCTTCTAACAATGAAAAAATGCGGGTGAAGTTTGCATTCAATAACCATTTTTCCGATAGCCCATACTTCAACTCAAATTCCGCGCCGTTGGTGGTTTTACTGGCAGTATTTAGATAAGTTCTGATGCCATGTTGAGAGACGGTTTCGATAGGATTTTTATAGTGATGCTGAAATAGATCGACAGAAAAGCTGCTGTTAACGCCGGTAATAAGCCAGATTGCGTCGAGCGACTTAACAACTTCATAGGTAAGCTCCTTGTTGCCCAATAAGATGGAATTGTTAATCAGGCCTTGCTCGCTGGCGGAGGGCGCGCGATAAGCTTCGCCGTAAAGTAACTTGATCGTATGGTGATTAGTTAACTGATGAACCAGGCCGAGCCGTGGGCTAAGGTGGCTGCCCACGCTTTCATAGTCGTCGTATCTTAGCCCCAAGGTTAGATTGGTTTTATCTATTTGACGCAAATATTGACCGTACATACCAAGCGCTTTTTGTGACAGTTTGTTGCCAACTGCTGTGGTATTGGTAAAGTCTCCATAGTAAGTAATAGGGAACCGCTGATTGTATAATTGCAGCAGATCAAAATTGTTTTTTACATAAGCATCGGTTTCGTTGTTCTCATGCCAGTCCACGCCTAGCTGCAGGCTAGCTAATTCACTCAACGAAAGATCGTGGCTGGTATTTACGCGATAAGTAGATCCCGCTAGTTTCGCTTTAATAATAAACCGCTCATTACTAGCGGGCGAGCTAAGGTTTTGAAGTGCCCCTGTTGGTGCGATAGGGAATGTCGCTTCTTGGTTAATATCCAGATAGCTTATAGAAAATGTCGATTGAATTTTTGAGTGTAGTGAAAATTGTTGCGTCACGCCTATCTGGCGTAAAGTTTGAGTGTACTCATTAATTTCATCGTCGATGCTCGCGGCCACATAAAAATCTTCTGAATGCGCGTTGTGAATTGCGGCGCGCAATTGGGTGTTTTCATAACGCAAAGCCCCATCAATATCATAGGTTTGTCGCGGATCCTGCGTGGCCATTTTTGTTTCGGTTAATGCATCTTTTACGTAGTACTCTTGTCCGCGATCCTTGTAAAAGCGAGCAAGCAAATTCGCGTCACCCGATTCAAAAGTTGTTGATGTGGCGGAGGAAACCATCACTCTATCTTCAGAGCCGATTTGCACTGCTAAATTGTTTTCCTTTGCGCGCGTGATGATGTTAATTACACCATTGAGTGCGTTTGAACCATACAACGCTGAGCCCGGTCCGCGTAAGATTTCTACGCGCTCGATTTGGTCTACCGGAAATAGTGGGAGTGAGCCATCTGCCCCTCCGGTTCTGGGGTCGGAAAAAACGCGCCCATCCACTAGCAGCAAAATTTCCCTGGCTTCCGAGCTATTGCGGCGGCCTCTGGAACTAAAGGTGTATCCCGATGGGCTATCGGCATTGCGGTTGAACTGATAGCCGGGAACAAGATTGATCAATTCATACAGGTAATCGACACCGAGATTTTCTATTTCTTTGCGCTCAAATACGGTGACGGGCGATGGGACGGTTTTATAGGATTCATTTTTTAATGTTGAACCTATAATTTTGACTTGTAATAACTGATCGAGACTGAGCTCAAAATAATCGGCGGAGAAAACCGGGAGGGATAGCCATAGGAATGGAATCGAAAACAGAGCAGTGAGGCGTCGGTGTAATTTGTTGTAAGCCCGCATTTAGCCACCTTGTAAGCATGATCATCCTTTGGGGTAACACGAACTCTTTTTGGGTATCACCTGACCTGAAACCCATCGCAAATGATCTGGGCGCTAAGCATAACGCAATAATGAATTGTTCGCAGTCACTGTTGTAGGCTCACAATAGCGTCAAGGGTATTGACGCTATTGTGAACTTTTTGTGAACGCAAGCTATGAGCAATTTAAAACAAATCTTCAATTGATAAATATCGCTCGCCCGTGTCGTAACTAAAAATAATGACGCGACTACCGGGTTTCATGTCGCCTTGTTTTTGTGCGACGGCAGCGAGGGTCGCGCCGGAGGAAATTCCGATAAAAATGCCCTCTTTTAGCGCGCATTGACGAGCCATATCAAATGCCGCTTCTTCACTGACGAGGATGGTGCCGTCAAGAGTTTCTTTATTCAGCACTTGCGGGATAAATCCTGCGCCTATGCCTTGCAATCGATGCAAGCCTTTTTGTCCGCCGCTAATAACCGGCGATTTTTCCGGCTCAACAGCAAATGTTTTTAGGTGCGGGAATTTTTCTTTCAATACTTCGCTGCAACCGGTGATATGGCCGCCGGTGCCCACTCCGGTGATCATGTAATCAATGCCTTCCGGGAAATCAGCAAGAATTTCCTGCGCTGTAGTGTTGCGATGTACTTCAGAATTCGCGGGGTTGTTGAATTGTTGTGGCATCCAGCTGTTGGCATGCTCCGCGAGCAACTCATTGGCTTTGGCGATGCAGCCGCCCATGCCGAGTTCTTTGGGCGTGAGTACCAATTCTGCCCCCAGCGCTTTCATGTTTTTGCGGCGCTCGACCGACATGGATTCCGGCATGGTCAGTATCAGGCGATAGCCCTTTACCGCGCACACGAGTGCGAGGCCGATGCCGGTATTGCCGGAAGTCGGTTCGATAATCACGGTGTCTTTATTAATCAGGCCCTTGGCTTCAGCATCTTCAATCATCGCCAGTGCGATGCGATCTTTAATACTGCTGCCAGGATTGAAGCGCTCGACTTTCATCCACACTTCGATATCGCTGCGGAATAATTGATTAATACGAACGTGTGGCGTGTTGCCAATGGTTTGCAAAATATTATCGAATTTCATAAAGAATCCCTGTGCGAGTGGGCTTGCTTGTGCAAGCGGTAAAGTGACGAGGGACAGTGTAACGAATACGGGCAATAAAAAAAGCCGCTAGCTGTTATGGCAGTAGCGGCTTTTTGAATGAGCGATAGGGTGCTTAGGTGCGAGTGCGACGGATGATTATCAATGCCACCAGACCGATGAGTAGAAGCAGTATTGCCGAAGACTCTTGGACATCCACTTTTGGTGGACTGGTTGGGGTGGGGGGAATGTCTACCGGCGGTACAAAAAAACCATCCCATAAATTGGCTTGTGCTCCCCAACCGCCGGTCCAGGATTTTGCAATGACTTGGCCGCTTAGATCGCCTTGAAGAAAGGTGAAATTGGCATTGGGTGCAAGAATATTGCCCTTGATACCACCGCTAAACGTAATATTTTCTGCTTCAAAAAAGTTGTACAGAATATTGGTGGCCGACATATCCAGCGCAGCGAAAGTTTCACGCTTGCCATAATTGAGCGAATCAAAATTTATATTTTTGCCGCTGACATTAATGATCAGTGTGTCATTGGGATCAAGGTTTTCGGCTGTAAGATCGGTTGCATTGGCGAGCATTTGCCCGGTGATATTGGTCACGTAGACATCGTTATTACTGGTGCCATCCAGAATGAGCCAGTTGTTGTACTTAAAGTCCACACCACCGGTATTGGTTTGCCCTGCCAGTGTTTGTGACAGCGTGTTGAATTGTTGAAAAGCAGTCGTGAAGTCAATCGGTGTCGCTTTTGTGGTAGTGCCCAAGACGGCATTTTTGCTCGAGCCTTCGGTCAGTGTACCGCCCAATATAAGATTGCCTTTCACATTGCCCCACGCCCAAGGGGTGGTGGTGAGGTCTCCGCCCACAACCAGTACATCGGAGTATTTGCCCGGGTCGGTCCAGAACTGTTTGCCGTCGCGCCGGGCGCCGGGTTCGTAGTTCACTCCAACATCGTATTGGCCGATATTGGCGTTGCCACCAATAGCGATTTTCCCCTGAGAGTCAGCGCCAGGCTGCAAGAAGTTCTCTTTGATAAAGAGGTTGTAGCCCGTGGCTGGCCCTAGGTCGATGCTAATGGCATTGGCGTGGACAGAGATGCTGATGGCCAGAATGAGTGAGACTTGCTTGAGCATAAGTGCGAACCAGTTCACATTAATGGGGTTGTAGTGAAGTCTAGGTCGACTTTTGCGCAAGCTCAAGTTGGTGCTATAAAAAATTCTAGGCTTGTTTGGAATTGTTATAAGTAAAAACGAAAAATTCGAAAACTGCTTCGATTATTTGGCATAAGCGGTTCAATCCAAGCGTTTCTTAAACCGGCTTGCCGCTGCGATCACCCCAAATACCGTAAATCCGATCAGCCACCACAAGTCGGGCTGGAGATCCTCCAAGGTTGCACCGCGCAGAACTATCGCGCGCACCATGCGAATGAAATGGGTCGCGGGCAGCGCTTCAGCAATCCACTGCGCCGCGTCAGGCATACCTTCATAGGGAAACATAAAACCTGAGAGTAGGATGGATGGAATCAACAAAAATACGGTCAGTTGCATCGCCTGCAGCTGGGTTTTGGCAATGGTGGATACCAGCAGGCCAAGCGTGAGGCTGGCGCTGATAAAGGCGAACACGCCGAGGACGAGCTGATCCAATCGGCCATTAATCGGTACATCAAAAATCACATGGCCGAGGCCGAGAATAATCGTTACTTGAATTAGGCCGACAAAAATATAGGGCACAATTTTGCCGATCATAATTTCGCTGGAACGCACCGGCGTGGTGATCAGCAATTCCAGATTACCGCGCTCGCGCTCGCGCACCAGCGCCGCCGAGGTGAACATCACCATGGTCATGGTGAGTACAATCGCCACCAGCCCCGGCACAATGTTCACTGCCGAGCGCCGCTCCGGGTTAAAGAAGAGCGCGATTTCAAAGGTATTTTTGCGGGCGATGGGCTGCGCCTCAAAGCCACTAGCGAAGGGCATTTGTTGGAGGGCGAGCAGTGCGTTGCCGACCATGGTGTCGGAGCCGTCAATCAGCCATTGGGCGATGGGGCGCTGGTCTTGCAGGCGCTGGCCAAAATCCTCGGGGATCACCAGCGCAGCATGTACATGTCCGCGCCGAATCGCATCTTCCGCCTGTTTGGGGGTTTGATAGGTTTCGGTAAAGCTCACGACTTGAGTGGCGGTAAGGTCGCTAAGCAGTGCTCGCGCTGTCTGCGTATGGCTTAAATCCACCACGCCCACCGGTAGGTCGCGCACATTCGTGTTGATCGCAAATCCAAATAGCAATAATTGGATGAGAGGCACCATCACGATCATGCCGAAGGTGGGGCGGTCGCGTGTCAGTTGGCGCAGCTCTTTAAACACAATCGCGCCTATGCGCTGCAAGCTCTGACTAAACGCGCTGATTGCCATTCCTTTCATTGCCGAGCCCCTTCCCCGGCGGCGTTGCTGCCGGTGCAGTGGACAAATACGTCTTCAAGGCTTGGCCTTACTGAGTGGATCTGGCGATTGGCGACCAAGGCCGGGTGGATAGTGCGCAACCAGTTTTCCGGATCTTTGATCGCCTCGGTAATCAATACTCGCAGATGGGTACCCTGTTGCGCTGTGGAGACGACCTCCGGCAACTCGCTCAATTGTTGTTTGAGCAGGCGTAAATTCTCGCCGTCGATCTCAACCACCTTGGCGCCCAGTTCGCGCATGAGTTGCGCGGGCGAACCATCGGCGCGTTTTACCCCGCCTTCCATAATCGCCAACCCGTGGCACCGCTCGGCTTCGTCCATGTAGTGAGTGGAAACCAGAATGGTGGTGCCGTCGTCGCAGAGGTCGAACAGTTTTTCCCAAAAGTCGCGCCGGTTTTCCGGGTCTACGGCGGAGGTGGGTTCATCCAGAATCAGCAGTTCCGGTTTGTGCAGTGTCGCTGCCGCCAACGCCAAACGCTGGCGTTGCCCGCCGCTGAGTGCACCGGCGAGGCGTGTGTTGCGCTCGTTCAATTGATAACGGCTGAGCTGGCTGTCGATCAGCTGCTTTACGCTGCGGCTTTCAAGGTTGTAGATCTGCGCCATAAAACGCAGATTTTCCTGCACGGTTAAATCGTCGTAGAGGGAAAATTTTTGCGTCATATATCCGAGTCGACGGCGGAGTAATTCCGCTTGCGCGGGAATCTCCATTCCCAATACGCGAATACTGCCCGCACTGGGCGTGAGCAGGCCGGTGATCAAGCGCATGCTGGTGGATTTGCCGCAGCCGTTGGGGCCGAGGAACCCGTAAATCGTTTTGTGGGGGATGTGTAAATCCAGCTTATCCACAGCGACGAAATCGCCAAAGCGGCGGGTCATCCCGATTGATTCTATCGCCCATTCGGTCACTGGATCAGTCATGGGGCAACTCAACCTGTACCGGTAAGCCGCTAGGCAAATTGGCTGCTGAGTCGGGCAATTGCACTTCCGCTAAATAAACAAGCCGGGCGCGATCGGTGGAGTTGAGTGCGAAGTATGGCGTAAAGGCCGGGTCTTGGGAGATCCAACGCAGCTTGCCGGTTTGCGCTTCAGAGAGACCATCGACATGGATCACCAATTCCTGCCCTGGGCTGACTTTCAACCGATGGGTTTCGGGAACATAAATCCGCGCATAGGGCGCGTGTTTATCGAGTAAGGTTGCGACCGCTTCGCCGATGCTGGTGCGCTCGCCCAAATGTTTGGGTAGATGATCCAAGCGTGCATCGCCAGTGGCGCGAATGCTGAGTTCGGCCAAATTGTATTGTTCTAATTCCAGTGCTGCTTTGGCGAGCGCGACTTGCGCCTCGGCCTGTTGCAAGTCCTCTTCGCGGGTGCCGTTGGTCAGCAATAACAGGTTTTCGTGGGATTTCTCCAGATTGGCTTGTGCCGAATCGCGTTTGGCGCGGGCGCTATCCAGCTCGGCGGCGCCCGCCAGTTTTTTACTCACCAATGTCTCGGCGCGGGCAAAGGTTTTTTGCGCTTCCACGAGCTGTGCTTCCGCGCCTTTCACTTGCGAGCGTGCGGCGGCAATGTCTTCGGGCCGCGCGCCATTTTGCAGTTTGGTCAGGTTGGCTTGGGCACTGGCGAGATTGGCATCAGCTTTGGCAACCAGTGCCTGCTGGCGGCGGTCATCGAGTTGCAACAATAGATCGCCCGCCTTTACATCACTACCCTCCGCAATAGGTAATTGCGTGATGATTTCGGCAGCGGTGGCTTTAAGCACAATCCGGTCGCGCTCCAATGTACCGAGTGCAAGGTTGGCGCCCTGGTCGCTGCAGGCGGTGAGTTGAACCAGCCAAAACAAACCAAGGCCACAAAACAGCGGTGATTTCATATAAAGCCCTGAACGAGTAAAAATAGTTGGCGAGTGTGCCAGATTGCTTGGTTAACAAGTGTTAAAACTTATAGGTGTTTTGTGCTGTCTCAGCAAGATAGAGCTGTACTCATATTTGTGTCAGAATCGCGCGGTTCTTAGTGATCACTTACTAAATTATCAATTGGGGAAAACTCGATGCTTGCAACCACTCTCTCTTCGCTTAACGGCATTCCACCCTTTCTCGCTTATTTTGCGGTAGCGATTGTATTAGTCCTGATTTTTGTACGTATTTACACATGGGTAACACCGCAAGATGAATTGGCATTGATCAAAGCCAATAATCCTGCTGCCGCACTCGCATTTGGTGGTGCGTTAATTGGTTTTGCCTTGCCGCTGTCCAGTGCGATCACTCACTCATTGTCACTGCTTGATTGTGCCGTCTGGGGCGCTGTGGCGTTGATTGTTCAGGTGCTGACGTTCGTGGTCTTGCGGGTCGCGGTCAAGCAATTGCCCGAGCGCATTAATCAAGGTGAAATCGCCACGGGTATTTTTGTCGCTGCCACTGCAATTGCGGTTGGTTTGATTAATGCCGCGTGCATGAGTTATTAATTTTTTTACAGGAAGCAAATGATGAAACGCAGTAAAAAAGCCGCCTTAGTATTGATGGTTCCTGTTGCGACTTTGCTGCTCGCCGGTTGTGGCGAAGAGCGTGAACAGGCGATGGTATTTACCGACCCGAGCGAATGCAGTGCCGCCGCATTAAATAGTGCTTCACAGTGCGAGGCTGATTACGCCGCTGCACAAGCCTTGCATCCACAAGTTGCGCCAAAATATTTAAATAAAGAAGAGTGCGAAGTGGATTTTGGTACGGGCAATTGCGAAACCGCGCCACAGCAAACCACATCGGGCGGCAGTGTTTTTATGCCGATGATGATGGGCTATCTCGCCGGGCAAATGTTGAATCGCGGTGGTAGTAATTTCCAACAGCCTGCTGCGGCCGGTGCAGGTGCTGGCTCCAATGTGCCCACGCAACCGCTCTACAAATCGCGCGATGACCGCGGCACTTTCCGCACGGCGACCAATGCTCCCGTCGCAGGTGGAATTGGTCCCATCTCGCTCAAACCTTCGCAAGTGCAACCGCAAGTCGGCCAGGTGGTTCGTCGCGGTGGTTTCGGCCAGCAAGCGGCTGCGCGCAATAGTTTTGGTGGTTAATGGATGAAACGTATCAGTGTTGCCGAGCGCGCTAATTGGCGCGCTTACGCCGAAGAAGTTGGCTTTAATTTTCACACCTTTGACGGTGAACCCTATTGGGATGAAACCGCTTACTATCAATTCAGTTTGCAACAAATTGAAGATGATCTGGAAGCGCCCACCGAAGAATTGCATCAAATGACTATGGATATGGTCGGCGATATCACCCGCAGTGAAGAAATGCTCACGCTGCTCAATATCCCGCGCGATTTCTGGAGTTATATCTGGAATTCCTGGAATAAAGGCGAACCGCATTTGTATGGCCGTTTTGATCTCGTCTACAACGGCACTGGCCCCGCAAAATTACTCGAATTAAATTACGATACACCGACATCATTATTTGAAACCGGATTTTTTCAATGGGTCTGGCTTGAAGATCAAATTAAAAACGGTGTATTGCCCGAGCGTGCCGATCAATTTAATTCCCTGCACGATAAAATCGAACAAGCCTTTGCGCAATTAAATTTACCTCAACCATTTTATTTCACCAGCGTACGCGACAATATCGAAGACCGCGGCACGGTGAATTATTTAATGGATATGGCCGCGCAAGCAGGCGTGGATGTTCGCTATATTGCACTGGAAGATATTGGCGACCTAAATGAACAGTTTGTCGATTTGGATAATCAACCGATAAAAGGTTTATTCAAATTGTATCCTTGGGAATTTATGGTGCAGGAAGATTTTGCCCGCACGATTACCGCCGCCAATACGCAAATGATCGAACCCGCGTGGAAGATGCTGTTATCCAACAAAGGCATTTTGCCTCTGCTCTGGCAACGCTACCCCAATCACCCCAATTTGCTACCCGCATTTTTTGAAACAGCGTCGAGTGAACCACTCGGTGCAGGCTGGGTACGCAAACCTTTATTTTCACGTGAAGGCGCCAACGTAGATTTAATTACCACCAGCGGTGAAAAAATTTCTGCCGCAGGCCCTTATGCAGATGGTCGCTACGTGCGCCAACAATTACACGCACTGCCAAAATATCGCGACGAATACCGCAATGCCGATACTTACGCGATGTTGGGTAGTTGGATCGTGGGGGACAGTGCAGCAGGAATTTGTATCCGCGAAGATGAATCACTCATCACCAAAGATACATCGCGGTTTTTGCCGCATATTATTTTGGATTAAGTCTTGCGATCTACCTATTGCCAACGACCCTCAGTGTAAACAGTGACTTACTGAAAAAGCTGAGGGTCTAAAAATAAATCTCTCTTCCGCATACCGCAAAACTAAAATTTAAATATCGCTGACAATATAATGTAAGAGCCGCAAGATAAAATAGTAGTAAATGTCAAAGCCATTCCAGTTACACGAAATACGAATTTTTCATTTTCTTGACTTACGCCAAAAGCATGTAAGCAACGACCGACAACAAGAAAAGAGCAAAGCCCATGTAAGATTATGTTGTGCGCACCTTGAGCCTCTAGAAAAAACAATAGAATAAGAGCCAAAGGAACATATTCAGCAAAATTGGAATGAACGCGCATTATCCTTAACATTTTTTCATTGTTGGCATGACCTATTCCAATTTTCAAAGACCTTCTGGTACTAATTGTTTTTATGCTGAGAAAAACAAAAATAAACGAAAGCAGGGCGGCATATAACGGCACTATTTGCATAAATACTCCAAAGACGAAGTGAGTTATTGATCTATGTTTCAGCTTAATACCGCCGAGTTCAGCGGCAGTGTTTAAGTGGTGGTTTTATGGAAATACTTTCCGCTATAAGAAAGATATGTTTTCTTTCGCTCGTCTTTTTCTGACTTTTGTTGTGACTTGAAAACGTATTCCTTTTTACTCAGATCCGAAAATGGGGCTGCCGCGCAAACTGATGAAAAAATAGATAAGATTAAAGTTAGATGTTTCATATATGCGAAACTCTCTTGTTCGTGCATGTTAACGAAGCCGTAGAAAAACCTATTAACCACATAATTTACCTGCAGCCAATTGATTAATAATTAATAGACCAACTCTGCCTAACTATTATTGGATGCTTGTAAATTAATTGCGAGGCGGCTATATTTCACATCATATGTGTTTATATACAGGTTCGTTATGGAAAACGTCAAAATCCCTCTGCCAGCTAATCCCGTTAAATTTCTTGATCAGTTTAGAGCCTTTATAAGGCTGGATGGCAAAAGTTATGCGACTGAGAATACCTATGTCTATTGGGTTCATCAATATATTTTGTTTCATGGAAAGGAGCATCCAGCTAAGTTGAGCCACATAGAAGTCGCGGCTTATCTTTCTCATCTTGCCATAGCGGGTAATGCGTCGCCTAACACGCAAAAGACGGCGCTCAACGCCATTATGTTTCTCTATAACCGGTTTTTAAAACAGCCTATCGAGAAATTGGATTTTCATTACGCTAAGAAACCACAGCGAATTCCTACCGTCTTTACTCATGCAGAAGCTATTGCGATTATTGATAGTTTGGTCATGCCTTATAAGTTGATGGCGCAACTCATGTATGGCTGTGGTTTGCGTATTTCCGAAGTCTTGCGTTTGCGCGTTAAAGATGTCGACTTTGGTATGGGCTATATTGTGGTGAGGGATGGTAAGGGGGCTAAGGATAGAACGACATTGTTGCCAAAGAGTTTGATCACGGATTTAAAAAATCAGGTGTTGATTGTTTCTAAGTTGCTGGCATTTGATCAGGCTCGCAAGGTTGGGCCTGTGTATATGCCTAATGCGTTGGAGAAAAAATATCCTTCGGCGGGCCATGAGCTAGCTTGGCAATATATGTTTCCTTCAGACAACATCAGCAAGGATCCTCGCGTTAATGTTATGCGCCGTCATCACTTGTATAGCGGCACTCTACAGTCGCATGTTAAAGATGCGTTGAGAAAGGCCAGAGTGTTTAAGCAGGCGAGTTGCCATACGTTTCGTCATTCGTTTGCGACGCGTCTGCTTCAGGCGAAATATGATTTAAAGCAAATCCAAACGTTATTAGGTCATACTGATATCCGTACGACAGAAATTTATCTGCATGTGCTCGATGAGTTGGGCGATAAGGTTGTTAGCCCATTGGATAACTGAGCAAACGATTGGTCTTTTGTGGCAATATCACCGCAGTTTTTTATTTTGCATGCAGAGTTTTATCGGGCAATCATCTATGCGTTTTCTCTATACCCTAATTTTTTATAGCCTTGTTCCATTTATACTCTTTCGTCTGCTGTGGCGCTCTTTTGCCGCTCCAGCATACGCCCGGCGTTGGGCAGAACGGTTTGGGTTTTTTCCAGCCTTATCAACCCCTAAAAAAGTTGTTTGGCTACATACGGTATCAGTGGGTGAATTTTTAGCGGCATTACCTTTGATTCGTCGTTTGCAGGCCGATGTTGATGTGCAATTGGTGATCACGACAACAACGCCGACGGGTTCTGAGCGGGTGCGCGCGACCTTAGGGAATTCCGTCTTTCATGTTTATGCGCCCTATGATTTGCCCGACGTATTGGCCCGTTTTTTTCGTCGCGTTAAGCCTTCGTTGTATTTGGTGATGGAGACCGAGTTGTGGCCGAATACCTTGGCTGCATGTGCGAAGTACAATGTCCCTGCTGTTTTGATTAATGGTCGCTTATCAGAGAGATCAGCCCGCGGTTACGCCCGATTCGGCGCTTTGACCAAGCCGATGTTGCAAAGTCTGCGTTATGCCGCAATTCAAAACCCTATTGATGCCGCTCGATTTGTTGCGCTGGGTTTGCCAGCGGAAAAAGCGAAAGTGACAGGCAACATTAAATTCGATTTGGCGTTAAGTGATGTGCTTCGTGAACAAGCGGCCAGCTTAAAAAATCAATTATCAGGCAATGGGCGGCGCTTGGTGTTGATCGCAGCGAGTACGCATCAAGGTGAAGATGAAATTATTCTCGATGCCTTCGCACAGGTGCGCGCAGGTTCGTTCGCATCTGCGCGTTCAGCTGTGCTTGTTTTGGTTCCTCGTCACCCGGAACGTTTTGAGCGAGTAGGGCAGCTTTGTGCAAGCCGTGGTTTTAATTTAGCGCGGCGTAGCGAGAATAATTGGGCTGACACGCATGATATTTTGCTCGGCAACACCATGGGTGAATTAATGCTGATGTTTGGTGCGAGTGATGTTGCATTTGTCGGTGGCAGTTTGGTGCCGAATGGTGGACATAATTTTATAGAACCAGCAGCTTGGGGGTTGCCGCTGCTCAGTGGTGAGCATCTGTTTAACTTTGCGGAAGTTGCGCGATTGTTGACGGACGCGGGAGCCTTAACAAGGGTTAATTCAGCTCAGTCACTTGCAGATGAGTTTATCCGTCTGGTGAGTGATGAGTCCTTACGAGCAAAAGTGGGCGCCGCTGCATTGCAGGTCGCGGTAGATAATCGCGGTGCTTTGGATAAAACCCTGTTGGTCATCGCTGATTGCTAGTTGGCGAACCTGTTTTGGCTTATTAAAACAAAAGCCGGATTTTCAATGGATGAAAATCCGGCTTTTTTATTTGCTAACAGTGCGATGCCTGGGTGTTATTTTTCGTACTTGCTGCGGCTCACCAAGGCGTCATCTAGCAACCACTTATCGATCTCCTGTACATCGGCGGGCGTTAACATGCCCGCGACTTCACGTAGCTTAATGGTATTGATGACGTAGGTGTAAAGCGCTTCAGAGTAGTTGCGGCGCGCTTGGTACAAATTACGCTGTGCCAGCAGAACTTCTACTAAATTACGAGTGCCGACTTCGTAACCTGATTGAGTGGCTTCCAGTGCTGATTGATTGGATACGATTGCCTGTTTACGTGCTTGTACACTGGCAACATCGGTTTCAACGGAAAGGTGGAGTGCGCGTGTACTTTGAATCACATTGCGTTGGGTACTATTGTAGAGTTCCTGCGCCTGTGTGTATTGCGCATAAGCCTGACGGCTGCGGCCGGAGGTTGCTCCGCCGCTGTAAATGGGTACATCAAGGCGCAAATTAATTGAGCTGCCATCAGTGGTGCTGTCAAAGTTTTCGCCACGGTTCAGTCCATCGCTATCGTAGTCGGAGTAACTCAGGTTGGCTCCAAGCGTAGGCAAGTGATTCGATTTGTTGGCTTTCGCGTTTTGTAAAGACGCATCTGCCTGCAGCTTTGACGCTTTCAGGTTGTAGTTATTCTTAAGTGAAAACTCAACCCACTCGGCGCGGTTAGCGGGAACCGGTGTAATCACCGGAAATTTGGCGGAGAGTGGCGCAACCTTGTCTTCAGGTTTGCCGGTCAATACTTCTAGCGCTTCGTAATTGATCCCCAATATGCCACGTGCTTCTAGAGTTGCTGCTCTGGCGCTGTCGAACGCGGCTTGTGCTTCGTGCACTTCGGTGATGGCGGTCAAGCCCACTTCAAAACGTTGCTTGGTCTGCTCCAGTTGTTTCGAAAGGGCTTTTTCTTCTGCAATCGTGGCCTCAAGGGTTTCGATGCTGCGTAGCACGTTAAAGTAGGCCTCTGCGGTGCGCACGATCAAGCCTTGTTGATCAGCTCCAAATTGGGCTTCAGCCTGATCGCTTAACTTGATCCCTTGTTGGTAGCTATACCAGGCAGACATGTCAAAAAGCGGCTGTGTTAGTGAGAGATCCCAACCGGTGCTATCACTGTCGGTTGTCAGAACCTTATTGGTTAGGTTGTTGGTTGTATCTTCATCGGTATTTGAGTATTGCGCTTTTGCATTAATTTGCGGCAGCAAACCGGAGCGGCCAATTGTTTTGTTTGCCTGTCCGGCCTCGTGTTTTGCTCTGTCGGCCTTTAGTTGAGCATCGTTTTGCACTGCAAGCTCATACACATCCAATAAGCTATTGGCGCTTGCCGTTAAAGGCGCGAGGGAAAAGAGACTAACGAGCAGGTAAAGCTTGGTCTTTTTCATAAAGGTTTCCAAAGTCCAGAGTTGAGAATTCCAGTTCAACACAGTGGCGGCTGATCCGCGCAAGTGAAGGTACCTATAAAGCGAGTTTCGTGGAGTTTAGCCGCTTGCCGCCTTGGGGTCGAGAAATGGGCGCTAAAAAGGGTAAAACGCTCAGGGCTCGACGTGAAGTTACAAATGTAAGCGGAGTCTTCAAGTTGTCTGAAGACCTGCGCGCCGAATGATCACAATACTAATAAGGCAGTTCTTTAGATGCGAATATGCAGAATACAGATTCACCGCGCAAAAATTGTCAGCGTTCTATCGTCATTTATATCAAGTAAACGGCGTCATGGAGCAGTTTTTGCGTCACTTTCAGCCTGATATTGACTGATCGCTGCAAGTTATTGATTTTCTGGTCTATTCTCGCAGTGTTTGATTGCGTCATTGAAGTGCAACTTTTATCATGCGCGCCAGTTTGGAGCTTGGCTGCCTCTTCACTTTCCTTCTCTGTATTGCACGTGTTGCCGGATGTGATCTGGCGCTAATAATTGATGGCTTGGGTGCCGTTCTTGCCAACGCTCGTGTAGGTATTTCAGTTTTTGGTTTTCAACTTTCACCTTGGAGTCGTCATGTCATCTTTAGATATTGCCAAACTCGACCTAATGTATGTCGGGATTATCATTTTTGCCGGTTTGTTGGGCGGTGTTATCGCCAAAAAAATCAAAGTGCCGGACATAGTGTTGTTTCTATTAATCGGCATTGGCATTGGCCCCACTATTGGTGGTTTGCTGCATGTTCCAGCAGATTCAACCATGAATCAGCTTATTCTCACCATTGGCGCTTGTTATTTGTTGTTTGAAGGTGGTGCGACTCTCCGTTTTGCTGTGTTAAAACAAATCTGGATTACCTTGACCGTTATTTCCACCCTCGGTGTACTAATTACCGGTGCAATCATTACCTATGCCGGTGTGTGGTTGGGTATTCCGATCGGTATTGCCTTGGTCTTGGGGGCTTTGACTGCATCGACCGACCCGGCAACTCTGGTGCCGATTTTCAAACAAGTACCCATTAAAGACCGCGTCTCCCAAACGGTGATGAGTGAGTCAGCGCTTAACGATGCTATGGGTGCAATTGTGACTTTTGCAGTAGTGGCTTATGTGATGGGCACAGGTGAAGGTTTCAGTCTCACTCACTCGCTGCAGGAGTTGGCGTGGGAAGCGGGCATGGGCTTGGTATTGGGTGCGATTGTAGGCTACGTTGCGGCATTCCTGATGGCGCATAACAGCTTTGGTATTTTTCGTAGCGCGACCCCCTTTGTTATTATTTTAGCGGTAATTACCGTATACCTTCTTGCAGATGCAATCAGCGCCTCTGGTTTTATGGCGGTATTCACCTTGGGAGTGATGATTGGTAACAAGGAGTCTTTCGGGTTGCCGCTTGATCACCACGAGCACGAATACCTGGAAGATTATGTAGGCAATACCGCGCTGTTGATGCGTATGTTTATCTTCATCCTCTTGGGCTCACAAGTTGATTTCCATCTACTCAAAGAATATTTGGGTGTTGGTTTGATCCTGCTGTTTATCTTTATCTTTATCGCCCGCCCACTGACGGTATTTATTTGTGCCGGTCCTGACCGCCGCGCCAAGTGGACTTGGAAAGAGTTGGTCTTTATGAGTTGGACTCGTGAAACCGGTGTTATTCCCGCTGCTCTGGTAGGTATTCTAGCGGGCATGAAAGTGCCGGGTATCGATGTGGTAGGTGCGATTACCTTTATCTTTATTTTGGGTACTATTTTGATTCAGGC